>JAFGKK010000012.1 GCA_016928575.1 Anaerolineales bacterium | reverse complement strand
GTACAATCTCGTCGCTGATGATGGAGGGTTGGTATGGGGCGGCCGGATTACACCGGAATCGGTGGCCGAATTGACCGGAATTTGCACTAATATAATCCTTCAAAAAAAGCCTCAAAACCGTATTTTTTACCCGTGCGATTGTGAGGAGGGAAGACTTCCACCCCGCTTGTGTTTTTTGGGTGATCAGACGCAAGAAACCTTATTGACATAACCCCGCATTGCTGAGATAATTGCTGTAACGTTTCCGGAAACAATACCAGAAACGATGCCCAAGGTTGCCATTAAGAGAAGTCCCAAGGCAGTCACTATCCGAGAAGTAGCCAAGGAGGCCGGTGTTTCGGTCTCCACTGTTTCGCGGGTCCTGAACGGAAAAGATGACATTTCCGAGAAGACTGTCAAAAAGGTCTTGGCTGTCGTCCAAGAATTGGGATACGCCTCCAGCTTGGCCGCGCGCGGGATGCGCAGCCATAGAACGAACGTTATCGGCCTGATCATGCCGAACGTCGCTTTGTATTATTCCCAGGAAATCCTGCGCGGCGTAAACCGAGCGATCACCAAACTCGATACGAACCTAATTATTTACACCAGCGGCGTGGTGGACAAGGAAAACATCGCCCGGCACGAGCGTTCCTACGTGGCGCTGTTGAACGGCGGCATCACCGACGGGGCGGTTGTGGTGACGCCGATGGCGACCCAGTTCACCACCAACGCCCCGCTGGTGATCATCGACCCGAACACCGAAACCCCCGACCACCCCTCGATCGTCGCGACAAACCGGGAAGGCGCCCTGGAGGCGATGAAGTACCTGGCCGGTTTGGGCCATCGCCGCATCGGCCACATCACCGGCAACATGGAGCAGGTCATCTCGAACGAACGCCTGCTGGGGTACAAGGAAGGGTTGTGCGCGGCGGGCATACCGCTCAACCAGGATTGGATTGAGATCGGCGACTATACCGCCGAAACGGCCGTGGACTGCGCCCGCCGGCTGCTTTCCCTGCCCGAGCGTCCGACGGCGATATTCGCCGCCAACGATTTGGCGGCGATGGGCGTGTACCAGGTCGCCGGTGAGCTGGGTCTGCGGATCCCGGCGGATTTATCGGTTATCGGATATGATAATCTGCACGAAACGGCTTACCTCAACCCGCCGCTGACCACCGTCGACCAATTCATCGAACAGATGGGCGCCGTCGCGACCGAAATGCTTGCCAAGCTGGTAAACGGGGAACCCCTGCCGGCCAATCCGGCCGGGGAAAGCAACTTGTATAAAATCCCCACCCGGCTGGTCATCCGGAATTCCTGCGCCGCGCCGCCGTGATCTTTTCCGGGCGGACCAACGTGGCGCCAACCGGAAGGAGTAGGTAATGGCAAAAACGAAAGGAGGCGGCCTATTGTAAAAAGCATCACCTTTCACCATAGATCTGATCTTGCACTTCGTCACGCAAACTGTTCAGATACTCCAGGAGGAAGGAATGTCCCAAAAAATGAATCGCCGAAAGTTTATGAAGCTGCTCACCGCCGGCACCGGCGGCGCGGCGCTGCTCGTTTCCTGCAAGCCGAGCGACACCACCCCCGAAGTCGTTGTCCAGACCCAGGAAGTCATCAAAGAGGTCACGCCCACCGTCGAGAAGCTGGATATGGCCGACGTGCTGGGCACGTTCCCCCGCAGCGAAACCATCATCAACGACATCCTGACCGGCCGCTGCGGCTCGCCCAACAACTTCAACGAGTGGGTGGGCTGGAAGAACCGCGACCGCGGCACACAGACCCTGGCCAACGAGCCCCTGTGGTCAGTCGACTTCGCCACCGGCGAAATCGTCAACGGCCTGGCCGACGGCGATCCGAAGTACAACGCCGATTTCACCACCTGCGAAATTCCCCTGCGCCAAGGCGTTCTGTGGGACGACGGCGAACCCTTCACCGCTGCGGATGTCGTCTTCACGGTCGAAACCCTGTTGTCGGACGCAACGTGGAGCGGCAACGGCTTCATGACGCAAAACGTCAAATCCGTGACCGCCAAGGACGATTACACGGTCGTCTTCGAGTTGGCGATCTCCAACTCGCGCTTCCACACCAACTTCCTCGACCGCTGGGGCTGCACGTGGATCATGCCCAAGCATGTCTTTGAGAATGTGGAAGACAAAATCAACTTCCCGTTCAATCCGTTCGTCGGCTGCGGCCCCTACAAACTGCACAGCTTCGACGAAGCCGGCTTCTGGACCGCTTGGGTGAAGCGCGACGACTGGGATAAATCCCCAGCCGGCATGATGTACGGCGAGCCCAAACCGAAGTACATCATCTATCAGAACTTCGCCAACGAGGGCGCCAAGATCCTCGCCCAGCTGACCCATCAGGCGGATTACCTGAACCTGTCCTCGGACGGGCTCAAAGCCGTCCTGGCCCAATCCAAGAGCTCGCGCGGCTACCAGCCCACCTTCCCGTGGGTGGTCAACAACGACCCCTGCATCACCGGGATCACCTTCAACACCGCGCGCGCGCCGTACGACAACGTCGACGTCCGCTGGGCTCTCCTGCTGGCGATCGACATCGTCACCTATGCCGGCACGGCGGTCGACGGCTCCGGCACGCTGAGCCCGGTCCACGTCCCGCACTTGGGCGCTTACCCCAAGGACTACATCGCCCCGATGCAGGATTGGCTCAAGGCCTTCACCATCGACGTGGGCGGCGGGGAAACCTTCGCGCCCTACGATGCGGATGCGCCGAAGCGCATCGCCGAGTACGCCAAGGGCCGCGGCTACGTCTTCCCCGAGGATCAGGAATTCACGGATAAGACGTTCGGCCTGGGCTGGTACAAGTACGCCCCCGACGTCGCCGAGAAGCTGCTGGTCAAGAACGGCTTCTCGAAGAATGCGGACGGCAAGTGGTTGCTGCCCGACGGCAGCCCGTGGAAGATCAAGTTCGTCTGCGCCGTCGACACCACCACCCACGCCACCCGCAACGGGATGGGCGCGGTTCAGGAATGGAGAAAGTTCGGCATCGACGCCGAGTTGTTCCCGACCGACGCCTCCGCCAACCTCAACGGCATCGGCGACTTCGACGTCTCGGGCAACTGGCCGGCGCAGGAACCCTGGGGCGCTGGTCCCGACCTGTACCGGACGCTCAACTTCTACAACCGAGATTACATCAAGCCGGTCGGCCAACTCACCCCCAGCCATCCCTCGCGCTGGTGCTCGGATGCCTTGATGGACATCATCAAGGAACTGCGCGAGACCGATCCGGCCGATTCCGCGGCCGTCATCGCCGTCGGCACCAAAGGCCTGCAGGAACTGGTCAAGAATATGCCCGGCGTCCCGACCTACGGGTACACCGGCTTCCTGGCCTGGGATACGACCTACTGGACCAACTGGCCGGGCAGCGAGAACGCCTACACCCAGCCGTATCCGCACTGGGGCCCCTACAAGTATCAAACTCCGTTCTTGGAGCCGACCGGGGCTTAACTCCCGCCCGATCTTAGTAGAACGCTGAACCACACGGTTGGTGTGAGAAGCGCAAGCTTCTCACACCAACCGGCTTTGAGCATCCGCAGGATGTCGCGGAGAAAACGAGCGAGGAATTCGAAGTGAACTTCCTAAAACGCTATCTCATCCCCAGGCTGGTGCAATACATATTGGTGATTTTTCTAGGAATCACCGCCGTGTTCATCATCCCGCGGCTCTTGCCCAACGATCCCGTCGCCGCGATGATCGGGGTGATGCAAGCCCGCGGCGCGCAAATGGAGCCGGGGGCGATGGAAGTGGCCATCAACGCTTTGAAGGAAATGTACGGGCTGGAAGGTTCCTGGTGGGAGCAGTATGTCGCCTTTTGGAGCAGGCTGTTCCGGGGCGATTTCGGGGTTTCCTTCTTCCAGTTCCCGACCACGGTCAACCAGATGGTCGCGCGGGCCATGCCGTGGACCCTCGGATTGCTGCTCATCTCAACGGCCATCAACTGGACCCTGGGCAACATCGTCGGCGGGCTGGCCGGATATTATTCCCGCCGGCGCTGGTCGCGCCTGCTCGACGCCATCGCCATGGTCATCCGCCCGCAGCCGTATTACATCTTTGCCTTTATGCTGCTCCTCGTGTTCGGATATTTCATTCCGTGGTTCCCGGTTGCCGGCGGCACCGACCTGGGCCGCAAGCTGGTGTTCAACTGGGTCACCATCCAGGATATCCTCCACCATTCGTTTTTGCCGGCGATGTCGATGATCGTCCTCGGCGCCGCGATCAACTTCCAAACCATGAAGCTGATCGTGCAGAACGTCAACGCCGAAAATTTCGTCCAATACGCCAAGCTGGGCGGGGTGACGGAAAGCCGGATCGTGGGCAAGTACGTGATCCGCAACGCCGTGATGCCCCAGATCACCGGCCTGGCCCTTTCCCTCGGACAGATCTTCAGCGGCGCCCTGATCACCGAGATCGTGTTTTCCTATCCCGGCCTGGGCACGCTGATCTACAATGCGATCGTGAACGGCGACTACAACCTGATCATGGGCATCACAGTCTATTCCATCCTCGGCATCACCACGATGATGCTCGCCCTGGACCTGCTGTATCCGCTGTTTGATCCGCGCGTACGGTACACCTAAGGAGTGCGGCTGCCGTGAAAATCCTCCGCGATCTTTTCAAGGATTACCGCTTTACCTTGAGTTTCAGCGTCTTGCTCATTCTGCTGGCTCTGGCGATTGTCGCCCATTTCTCCCCCGACGACCCCGCCCTGACCGGCGCGGTCCCCCGCGACCTGAAGCCCTCGGCGGAATATTGGCTGGGCACCGACTCGAAGGGCCAGGACATCTTCTGGCAGGCGGCCTTCGCCGTCCGCAACTCGCTGATCATCTCGGTCATCGCCGGACTGCTTTCCCGCATCATCGCCATCCTGGTGGGCATGGTCGCGGGCTACGTGGGCGGAATGACCGACCGGGTGCTGATGTTCATCAGCGACAGCCTGCTGGTCATCCCGCTGCTCCTGATCCTGATCATGATGGCGATGCTGCTCCGCGAGTACATGAACCTGCTCATCCTGGCGCTTCTGCTGGCGGTGTTCGGGTGGGCCTGGGACGCGCGCGTCATCCGCTCGGTGATCCTTAGCCTGCGCGAACGCGAGTTCACCCAGACGGCGATCCTCTCGGGTACCGGGACCGTGGAGTTGGTGTGGAAGGAATACATGCCCTTCACCATGCCGCTGGTGTTTTCGACTCTGATCAACAACATGGCTTGGGCGATCGGATTGGAAATGACCCTCGCCATCCTCGGGTTGATGAACGTCAACATCCCCACTCTGGGCACGATGCTCAACTGGGCCCTCGCCTACCAGGCGATCCTGCTCGGCCGCTGGTGGTGGATCCTGACCCCGGTGGTCCTGTCGGTGTTCCTGTTCGTCGCCCTGTATTGGCTTTCGGTCAGCATCAGCGAATACCTCGATCCGCGGACCCGCACCCAGCGGGTCGGAACGTAGAAGAGAATCAACCATGGCAGATACCCATCCCGCAATCCTGCGCACCGACCAGCTCAAGACGTACTACGTCCTGGACATGCTCGGCAAGCAGAAGATCGTCAAAGCCGTGAACGGCGTGGACTTAAACATTACGGAAAACGAAATCTACGGCATCGCGGGGGAAAGCGGCTGCGGAAAAACCACGCTGTTGAAGGCGCTGTTCACCGACATCATCCCGCCCCTGCGCCTGATCGGCGGCAAGGTCTATTACCGGGTCGACGGAAAGGGGGAAATCGACGCCACGGCGCTGAGCCAGGAGGAAAAGCGCAAACTGCGATTGGTGTACATCTCCAACATCCCCCAGGGCTCGATGAGCGTCCTCAACCCGGTGTTGAGGATCCGGGAGACCTATAAGGATTTCATCGCCAGCCACTTTGTGTCGGAAGTCCGCGTGCCCATCCGCAAGCCGATGAACGAATCGTTCGAGAGTTACCTCGCCGATCAGTTCAGCGGGCAGAGCCACGAAGACATTTTCGAACAGGCCCGCAAACAGATCATCGAGTTCGGCCTGCCCAAAAACGTCCTCGACGTCTATCCTCACCAGCTTTCGGGCGGCATGCGCCAGCGCGTGACGATCGCCCTGGCGGCGCTGATGAAGCCGCGGATCATGATCGGCGACGAACCCACCACGGCGCTGGACGTGGTCGTCCAGCGCGGCGTGATCCAGATGCTGAAAGATATCCAGAAAAGACTAAAGAACACAATCGTCGTCGTGACCCACGACATGGGCGTGCAGGCCAACCTCGCCGACCGGATCGGAATCATGTACGCCGGAAAGATCGTGGAAGAATCGACTTCGGAGCGGATCTTCGCCAAGCCGCAGCATCCGTATACGCAATTCCTGATCGATTCCCTCCCCAAACTCGGCGACAAATCCATCCGCAGCAGCGTGCCCGGAAGCCCGCCTTCCCTGGCGGACCTGCCGGACGGCTGCCCCTTCCACCCGCGCTGCCCGAAGGTGATGGATGTCTGCCGCCGGACGATGCCGGGCTTTTCGTATCCGAGTGAAAACCACAAGGTGGCTTGCTGGCTATTTGGAGAAGGTGAGCATGGAAAAGCTGCTTGAGGTCAAAGAATTAACCAAACAGTACTTCCAAGGCAACCTGATCGCCCGGATCAAACTGGTCGCCGCGGATCATGTCAGCTTCCACATCAAACCGGCGGAGATTTTCACCCTGGCCGGCGAAAGCGGCTGCGGCAAAACCACCACGGCCAAAGTCATCCTCGGATTTGAGGAGGCCACCTCCGGGACGATCCTGCACGACGGAAAACCGCAAAAAAGGAAGGAGAAGGTCTGGAGAACCCAGGGGATCCAGGCGATCTTCCAGGATCCCTTCTGCACCTTCAACCCGCTGCGGACGGTGGATTCCTACTTCCACGAAACCGTCCGCAACTACCGGCTGGCAAAAACCAAGAAGGCCGCGGTGGAGTGGATCGACGCCAAACTGCGCCTGGTGGGCTTGACCTACCAGGAATTCGCCGGTAAATACCCGAGCGAGTTTTCCGGCGGACAGCTCCAGAGGATTTCGATCGCCCGCGCGCTGGTGACGGACCCGAAACTGATCATCGCCGACGAGCCGGTGTCGATGGTCGACGCCTCCCTGCGGATGTCGATCGTCAACCTGTTCAAGAAGCTCAAGGACGAATTGGGGGTGAGCATCCTCTACATCACCCACGACCTGGCGACGGCCTACTACATCGGCGAGCGCATCGCCATCATGTTCCGCGGAAACATCGTGGAAATGGGGACGGTGGAGCAGGTCCTGATGAACCCCAAGCATCCCTATTCGAAGCTTTTGCGCGATTCCATCCCCCAGGCGGACCCCAAAAAGCGCTGGTCATCGCCGGTAAAACTTACCGAATTGGAGCAGGAAGAGTACCTGCGCAAGGGCTGCAAATTCGCGGGCCGCTGTCCGGACGCGACGGATAAATGCAAGAGCGTGGTGCCGCGCGACGTGTATTTTGACGGCGTACTCGTAAAATGCCATAAGTATGCCGACGAATCGCAAAACTAGGCCCTTCGGTCTAGCAAAGCGGCTGAAAAAAAAGACTCCCTGAAGCGGGAGTCTTTTTTTACCAGCTTCCAAAGCCGCTGCCTATGGCAGAAAATACCCTGAAAAGGTTCTACCATGGGAGTGGGAATATTTGTCTTGATAGAAAAAAACGAAAAATAAGCCAAGGTATTCGCCTTGAAGGATCCGGGGGAAAAAAATACTTCCTTACGCACACGGTTCGATCACCCTCCCGCCTGGGTTCCGTCATTTCAGGGAAAGGCTCTTCTCCCCTCCTCCCATAGGGAGGGGGGAGGTGAAATTGGGGGGATTGAAACCGCGGAGACTGTTCCTCCATCGGAATACAAATTCGAAAAGCAGAACCGGTAGGAGCGCGCCCCCGGCCTCGCCCGGCAGACTGTCCTGAATCCTGAAAAGACGAAGGAAAAGCCTGCCCCGTTTTCTACATTAAGAATCAGAAGGGGAAAACGGGGCCTGCCCCGTTTTCTACATTAAGAATCAGAAGAGGAAAACGGGGCCTGCCCCGTTTTCTACATAAAGAATCAGAAGGGGAAAACGGGGCCTGCCCCGTTTTCTACATAAAGAATCAGAAGGGGAAAACGGGGCTTGCACCCGACCTGAACGCCGGGGCGGGCTCGCACCGCGGGGGCCGGGGCGGGGCTTCGAGGTGCAGTGTTCTCAAGCCTGCCCCGTTGTGAACGTAGACGGGGCCGCCGCCTCTGGCGGCGGTGATTGAGTCGCTTAGGCAGGCGGCGGCGCATGTTCGCCGGCGAAGGATCCTCCTCCATGCCGAGTCGGACGCCGAGAAGCGGAATTCGAAGCCTCCGCCAGGCCGTCGGCAAGGAGGACCGAAAGGCGGATTTCAGGAATGGGCGTTCATATTCACCGGTTTGTCTGGAACGCGGGGACGACAAGGCGCCTGCTTGCAGGATTTTAAACCAACGAACGCCTTGGAAGATGGGTTCCGGCGGCGGGGAAGGGAATTCGTCCGCATGGTACACTATTCCATGATGTGTTACGCAACCGCCGTCGCTCATCCCAACATCGCCTTCATCAAATACTGGGGCAACCGCGACGACGCCCTGCGCCTGCCCGCCGGCGGCTCAATCTCGATGAACCTCGCCGGCATCGAGACGCGCACCTCCGTCGCCTTCGATCCGCTAATCGCCGAGGACGAATTCATCCTGGATCGGAAGCCGCAATCCGGGATCGCGCTCGACCGCGTGTCGGATCATCTCGCTCTGCTGCGCGCCAGGGCGGGGATGACCTGGAAGGCGCGCGTCAGCAGTGCTAACAATTTCCCCCTCGGAGCCGGGATCGCCTCCTCGGCCTCCGGATTCGCCGCCCTGACCGCCGCGGCGGCGGCCGCCTTGGGTTTAAGGCTCTCTGAACGGGAGCTTACCGTCCTGGCTCGGCGCGGATCCGGATCAGCCAGCCGATCCATCCCCGGCGGCTTTGTCGAATGGCGTGCGGCGGACGCCGACGAAGAATCGTACGCGGAAAGCATCGCCCCGCCGGAACACTGGGCGCTCGTCGATCTGATCGCCGTCCTCGATCCCGCCCCCAAGAAGGTCGGTTCGGCCGAGGGCAACCGCTTGGCGCGGACCAGCCCCCTGCAGGCGGAGCGCGTGGCGGATTCCCCGCGGCGCCTGGAGATCTGCCGCCGGGCGATCCGAATGCGTGACTTCCCCGCCCTGGCGGAGATTTCCGAGGAAGACACCGGACGGATGATTGAAGTGATGCGGACTTCCGTGCCTGCCCTGGATTATCAAACCCCGGCCACCGCGGACCTGATGCAGTCAGTTCGGCGTTGGCGCGCGGAGGGCCTGCCCGCGGCCTATTCGGTCGACGCCGGCCCGAACGTGCATTGCCTCTGCCCGGAGGAATCCTCGGCCGAGGTGGAATGCCGTCTGCGGGAGCATCCGGCCGTGCGGCAAATCCTGCGGGCCCGCCCGGGACGGGGCGCGAGGGTGATTTCCAGTTGATTCTCTTTCCTGCTTAAAGCCTTCCCTGCCAAGCGCACGTCCCCTTTTTGCTCCCGCCAGACCTGGCAAAGATTACCCTTGCATGAAACCCAATGGAGGGACCAAGGGGATGAGGCGGAATGGAATTCCTCCGACTGATATAATCCTTTCCGGAGACGAGGACGGAAAGGCATCGAGATGGAACTCTTCGGAAATATTCTGGATTGGGCGCTGGCCCTGTTTCTGTTCGGGACTCTCCTCTTCATCCACGAACTGGGCCATTTTGTGATGTGCCGCCTGACGAAGGTCAAGGTGGAGGAGTTCGGATTCGGGTTTCCCCCGCGATTGCTCAAGCTGTTCGCTTGGCAGGGGACCGACTTCACGTTGAATTGGATCCCTTTCGGCGCGTTCGTCCGGCCGGCAGGGGAAGACGACCCGAGCGTCGAAGGCGGATTGGCCGCCGCCCGCAAGCGGGTGCGCGTGCTGGTGCTCATCGGCGGGGTGCTGATGAACGCGCTGGCGGCCGTGCTGGCCTACACGGTTTCCTTTAAGATCGCCTACCCCGATTCCGTCGTCATCGAATCCGTCGTGCCGGATACCCCCTCGGCCCTGGCCGGTTTCCTCCCCGGGGATGTTGTCCTCTCCATCGACCAAAACCGCATCCAGCGCAGCGTGGAAGTGACGGATTACATCTACGCCCACCGGGGAGAGCCGGTGCGGATCCGGGTGTTGCGGGATGGGGACGAAATGGAGATCGCGGTCGTTCCGCGCCTGGAGGCGGACACGCCCGAGAACCAAGGCCCGACGGGGATCTTGCTGCTCCAGCTTTACACCGACGACCACAGTTGGCTCGAAGCCTTCGCCGAAGGGGCGGTGACGATCAAGAACCAAGTTCTGCTCATCCTCCAGCTTCCGTCGATGATCCTGCGCGGCCAGTTCAACGCCGCCACCGACCGGCCGGTGGGGCCGCTCGGCATCCTCGACGTGACCGAGCAGATCGTCGGCGCGGCCCGCGAAACCAACCGCTGGGTGATGATCCTCCACTGGATCGGGCTGATCAACTTGGCGCTGGCGATCGGCAACATCCTGCCGATCCCGGCCTTCGACGGCGGCCGGCTGGTGTTCGTCCTGCTGGAGGCGGTCCGCGGCAAGCGGGTCGATCCGGAAAAGGAGCGGATGGTCCACGGCTATTCGCTGTTGGTCCTCATCCTCCTGATGGCGTTCATCACCTACCTGGACCTGTTCTTCCCGGTGATGCCCCGCTGAGGGAGCGCGCGGCGGATGTCGGAGCACAAGCTGTTCGATGCGGCGATGGTCATCCTCGAGGGGATGACCGGCGATTCCCGGACCGCGAAAAGCAAGCCGAAGGGGGAATCCCGGGCGTGCTTCCCGCTCGACTGGCTCACCGACCTCGGCCGGGAGCAGGCCGCGGCTTTCGCGCGCTGCTGGCGGCGGTTGCCGATCGACGCCCGCCGTGATCTGATTGGCCGGATGGAGGAAGAGGCGCGCAAGAATTTCGAATTGGATTTTCTGGCCGTCGCCCGCATCGCCCTGGACGATCCGGATCCTGAAGTGCGGGTGCACGCCATCCGCGCCTTTTGGGAGTGCGGCGATCTCAAGTTGGTCGACCGTTTCCTGCAGTTTATTGAGAAGGATCCGCAAGCGGTGGTCCGAGCCGGGGCGGCCGCGGCGCTGGGCGCCTTTGTCGAGCGCTCCGAGCTTGAAGAGATCCCCGCGTTAATCGGAGAACGGATCACCGCTCGGCTGATCGCGGTGATCCGCGGATCGGACGAACTGGAAGTCCGCCGCTGCGCGGTCGAATCGGTCGGGTATTCCTCGAATCCACAGGTGCGGGCGATCCTCGAGAACGCGCACGCGCACGCCGAGGAACGGATGCGCGCCAGCGCGCTGACGGCCATGGGCCGCTCGGCGGATCCTTCCTTCGCCGATATCGTCGCCGCGGAGCTGCGCAGTCCTTCGCCCGTCCTGCGGGCGGAGGCGGCGCGCGCCGCCGGCTTGCTGGACCTGAAGCGCTCCGTACCTCAGCTGATCGAACTGCTCGAGGATGTCGACCCCGCCGTGCGCGGGTGCGCCGTCGACTCGCTCGGGGAAATCGGAGGCGAAAAAGCCCGCACCGCTCTGGAAAAGATGCAGAAGGAAGCGGCCGGCGCCGAATGGGATCGGATCGAAGCGGCGCTGGAGAACGCCGAATTCCAGGATTCGCTCGGCGCCCTTCCCCTGCTCGACCTCGATGGCGGGGAAGAGGAAGAAGACGACCAGGAAGACGAGGATGACGGGGAAGGGGAGTGAATTCCCCTGCGTCCGGCTTCCGCATCTCCATTCCGCGCCGAGGTTCCTCCGCCGCGCGCGGTAAGCGACGATGCACGGACTGATCCTCGCCGCGCTTTTCCTCCCCCTCGGTTTCGGATCCCCAACCGCACGTTCCGGCGGACAGGCGATCGAAGCCGATCCCGGCAGCATCACCCTTCAAGGGGGCGCCCGGTTCACGGCGCGGATCCTCGCGTCCGAAGGATTGCGCGATTGCCGGCTGATCTTGGCGGCCGGGACTTCGCGCTACGCGCTCCCGCCGGCAGTGACCGAAATCCCCGATGGATATTCCCTGGTTGTCGAAGACGCGTCCCTGACCGGGGCGCTGTTCCCTTTTTCCTTCGTGAAATATTGGTGGGAGGCGGAACTGGAGGACGGAATCTCGCTCTCGTCCGATACGCAATCCGTCCAATTCCTCGACGACCGGTTTGCCTGGTTCCGGCGCGCGGACCGCAGGGTTGGCGTGGCGTGGGTGGAGGGAGACGAACAGGCGGCGGAGGACGCCGCTGACCTGGCCCTGCTGGCGCTGGGGACCATCGCCGCGGATCTTGAAGCGCCCATCCCGGAGCGAATCGAATTGTACATCTACCCGCGGCTTGCAGATCTGACCTCGGCGATGGCCGGGCGGTTGCACGGCTGGGAGGGCGGCGTGTCGGATCCGGGGTCGGGCGTCATCCTGCTGGCCGCCGCGCCCGGAGCCGAGGGCCGTCAGGCGTTGGCCGTCCTCGTCCCGCACGAGGTCGCGCATCTGCTGATCGGCGCACGATGGGCGGAGGCTGAATCCCTTCTTCCGTGCTGGTTGGTGGAGGGCACGGCGGCTTCCTACGAGATGGCGGCGCGGCCCGAAGCGGACCGCGCCCTGCGAGCGGCCGTGGAGCAAGGCGGCTTGATTCCCATCCGGACTTTGTGCGGCGCGTTCCCCTCGGAGGAAAGCGCGGCGCTGTTGGCCTATGCGGAGAGCAAATCCTTTGTCGTTTTTTTGCGGGATACGTACGGATGGCCGGCTCTGCGCCGGGTTTTTTCGGCGTATGCCGCGGGCGCGGAATGCGGGGAGGGGACGGAGGCGGCGGGGGCGGCGCTTGAGCAATTGGAATCCGAGTGGATCCGGCGGTTGACGGACACCCCTGCCAAACTTCCGGACACTTGGATCCTGGTGCTGGCCGGCGCGGCGGCGCTGGCTGTCCTGCTGGCTGTCCAATCGCTGATCCGCCGCGAAAAAGGCACCACCCGTAAGGGGAGGGAGGAAGCCGGATGAACGAAAAGGAGCGCCTGCATGCGCAAGTGTACGGCGAAGTGCAGGGAGTCGGGTTTCGGGCGTTCGTCGTCCGTCGCGCCATGACCTGCGGAGTGACCGGCTGGGTGCGCAACCGCTGGGATGGTAGCGTGGAGTTGACGGCCGAGGGCCCGCGCCCGGCGCTGGAATCCTTGATGGCGGACGTCCGGCAAGGGCCCTCCGCCTCGGTGGTGGAGCGGGTGGAGGCGGAGTGGGGGCCGGCGACGGGGGAGTTTCGAATCTTCGGCGTGCGGTGATTTAAAAGACCTATCACCGCAAAGGCGCAAAAAGCGCCATGGAAATTATTGCATAAACCTTACCGCCTTTTGCGTCTTGGCGATGAGACGGTTTTACGCTTTCCCGAATCCCAGCCCCTGTTCGCGCATCGAGACGAACCGCCCGCGGCCGATGACGATGTGGTCCAGCACCGGGATGTCGAGCAGGCGCCCCGCTTCGATGAGATTCCGCGTCACCGCCAGATCCTCCGGGCTCGGCGACGGATCGCCGCTGGGGTGGTTGTGGGCCACGATCATCCCCGCCGCGTTCGCGCGGATCGCTTCGCGGAACACCTCGCCGGTGCGGATCAGCGAGGTGGTCAGCGAACCGCGGTAGACCTCGTGCACGCGGATCAGGCGGTTGCGCGCGTCGAGCAGGATCGTTCGCAGGTGTTCCTGCTCCAACCCGGCCATCTCGTATTGCAGCAGGGCGGCCGCCGCGGCGGGCGAGGAAACGGTCGGCGCCTCTTCAGCCTCGGATACCGCGATCCGCCGCCCGAGTTCGACCGCGGCGAGAATCAGCGACGCCTTCGAAGGACCGATCGAGGGAACCGCGCACAGATCGGAATGGTGCGCCCTTCGCAGTCCGAGAATGCCTCCGGTTTTCTGCAGCAGCGATTGCGCGGACTGCAAGGCGCTGTGTCCGCGCCCGCCGGTCCGCAGGAGGATAGCAATCAGTTCGGCAGTGGACAGCGCTTGCGGCCCGCTGGCCGCCATGCGTTCCCGCGGCCGCTCCTCGGCGGGCAGGTCCCGGATGAGGTTGGTTGTCGTCAATTGGTCCATGAGAAATCCCCCTTCAAAATCGGAAATATTGTACCTTGTTTTCAAAATACCTACTCAGGCTGCCTATTTCCGTGCAAAAAAAGGTTTTCCGGCGTGTTTGGTTTTATTTGTCATCCCGACGTGGTTGCAGCCGGGATCCAGGGCTTGTCATCCCGGCGTGGTTGCAGCCGGGATCCAGTGGCTCGTCATCCCGGTGTGGTTGTAGCCGGGATCCAAAAGTTTTGTGATTCTGGATGCCGGCTGGGTACACCCCCGGCGAAGAACGCGCCGAGGACGGGCGCCGGCATGACGATCAAGACCATGTCCATACGGGGCATGTATTCACATTTTCCTTAGCGTCGCTTCCGCCTTCTCCATCCGGGCCAGGAAAACCTCGCGTCCGACGATCTCCATGCTGGAAAAGAGCGGCGGGCTGACCGCCTGGCCGGTGATCGCCGCGCGCATCATCCCAAACAGCATGCCCGGCTTCTGCCCGAGCTTCCCGGCCAGCGCCCGCAATTCCTCCTCCGCCGCGGCCGGATCGAACCCGGGCCTCGCCGCAAGCACTTCGCGCGCGGCGCGCAACGCATCCGCCGATTGCGCCGGGGTCAACCCCTTGCCGATGAGTTCCTGCGGGTCGGGCGAAACATCCTCGCGGAAAAAAAAGCCGCCCATGGCGGTAGCGTCGTCGAGGGTGACGATCCGCACCTGCAGGACGGCGGCCACCTTGGGCAGTTCCGCGTCGTCGACGGTGAAGCCGGCCTTCTCGAACACCGGCTTGAGCCGCGTGGCAAGATCCTCGATCGCCAGCCGACGGATGTGGGTGCCGTTGAAGTGGTCCGCCTTCTCGAAGTTGATCGCCGCCGGTGAGGGATTGAGGTGCCGGAAGTCGAACCGTTTGACCATCTCCTTCAATGTGAAGACGTCCTCGGCCTCGTCGAACGAGGCGCCCATCAGCGCGATCCAGTTCAGCACGCCCTCCGGGATGTAGCCCATCTCCTTCAGGTCGCGGACGAAGATGCTGTAGCCTTCGGTCATCGCCTGGGCGCTGTCGCGCTTGCTCATCTTGCCCTTGCCGGAAGGTTTGAGGAAGACTGAAAGGTGGCACCAAACCGGCTCCCGCCAGCCGAAGGCGCGCACCACCAGCGCGTGCAGGGGCAGGGTGGAAAGCCATTCCGAACCGCGAATGACGTGCGAAACGGCCATGCGGTGGTCGTCGACCATCGCCGCCAGGTGGTACAGCGCCAGGGTGTCGGATTTAACCAGGATGAAATCGTCGAGGGTTTTATTTTCGACCGTGATCTCGCCCCGCAGCGCGTCGGCGACGGTGGTCGCGCCCTCCTTGGGGGTCTTGAAGCGGATTACGTGAGGTTCTCCGGCGGCGACGCGCTTGGCGGCTTCCTCCGGATCCAGACGGCGGCAGGCGCCGTCGTAGAGGGGCTGTTCCTTCCGCGCCCGTTGCTGCTCGCGCAGCCGGGCGATCCGCTCGGGGGTGCAGAAGCAGGGATAGGCCCGGCCGTTCTCGACCAATTGGCGGGCGTGGTCCAGGTAGATCTGCTTGGCGTCGGATTGGCGGTAAGGCGCGCACGGCCCGCCGACGTCGGGGCCCTCGTCCCAATTCAGCCCCAGCCAGCGCAGGCCTTCGATGATCTCCTCCTCCGCGCCGGCGACGAAGCGTTTGCGGTCAGTGTCCTCGATCCGCAAAATGAAGCGGCCGCCGACTTTGCGCGCCAAAAGGTAGTTGTAGAGCGCCGTGCGGGCGCTGCCGATGTGCAGGCGGCCGGTGGGGGAGGGCGCGAAGCGGACGGTGACGGGCGGAATCATCAGAATTCAATATCCTTCCGGTAGAGTATCGTGCTTTCCACCAGGCCGATTCCGAGCAGGACCGACCACAGCGAGCTGCCGCCGGAACTGATGAAGGGCAGGGGCAATCCGGCCACGGGCAGCAGGTTGAGATTCATCCCGATGTTGAAGGCGGCCTGGTAAAAGATCAGCGTCGCCACGCCGTATCCGATCAGCGCGCCGTACGTATCCCGCGCCCGCCGCGCCGCCAGCAGGCAGCGGTAGACCACGAACCCCAGCACGACGAAGAGCGCCAGGTTGCCGACCAATCCGTATTCGCTGGAAATCACCGAAAAGATGAAATCGGTGTGCCGCACCTTGAGAAACCGCAGTTGGACTTGGCTGCTCACCGCGTACCCCTGGCCGAACAGGCCGCCGGACCCGATGGCGATCTTGGATTGTTCGATGTTGTAGGCGTTTTCGGGGTCCGCGTCCGGTTTGATGAACAAGGCCAGACGCTGCAATTGGTAGGGCTCCATCAGGTTGAAGGCCAGCGCCAGGAAGGGCAGGATCAGGGCCGCTACGCCGAGGACGGCGATGAAGCGCGGCGGCATCCCCGCGGCGAAGGCCATCGCCGCCCATAAGACCATCGTCAGAATCGCCGTCGAGAGGTCCGGCTCGCGCAAAATCACCACCGCCGGAATGGCGGCCAGGACCAGCGTGCGCAGCAGGCCGGACCAGGTCTGCAACCGCTCCTCGTTGCGGGCGATGTCGTCGGCCAGGATGATGATCAGCGATATTTTCGCCACTTCCGAAGGCTGGATCGTGATCCCGCCGACCCGGATCCAGCGCGTCGCGCCGAAGGATTCGGTGCCGGTCAGTTCGACGTAGAACAACAGCAGGAGGATTCCCAGGAACAGCAGCCGCGAGACGCTGCGCCAAAAATGGTAGTCAATCAGGGTCGCCCCTAGCAGGATCACCAGTCCGATGGCCGCGAAGGTCGCCTGGCGTTGGGCGCTGTCGGCGAGGGAGGCGTTGTCGGCCACCGCCGAGCGGATCTCGACGATTCCGAACAATACCAGGAGCGCCGCCCCGCCCAGGAGGTAGAAGTCGAAATGGCGCCAGCGCCGCCAGTCGAACATCGGCCCTCAGCCCACCCGTTTGCGCCGCGCGGAAACCGGGAGGGGGATGTCGGCCTTGAGGTGTTGTTCCCGCCCCTCGGACAACAGGCTGACCTGGACCGAATCGGGATCCAGGTCGATGTGCTCGGAGAGCACGCGGATGATGTCGTTCTTGATTTTTTCAAGCATCCCCGGCCCGATGTCGCTCCGATCGTGATTGAGGACGACGATCAGCCGCTCCTTGGCCGCCTTCGCGCTGGAGCGTTCGCCGCGCCCGGTGAACCGGTCGAACAGGCCGCTCATGATGCACCTGCCCCGTGGAGCAGCTTGGAGAGCCGTTTGCGCAGGGTCTCCGCGCCGTCGAGCGGCGGGAAGGGGACCTGCTCGCCCATCAGCCGTTGGGCGATGTCGCGGAACGCCTGACCGGCTTTGCTCTTCGGATCAAGCGCGGCCGGATTTCCGCGGTTGGTCGCGATCAGCACCGTCTCGTCCTCGGGAATCATGCCGATCAACTCGACGGCCAGGATCTCCAAGACGTCCGCGGTGTCGAGCATGTCGCCCCGTTCCACCAGCTCCGGTTTGATCCGGTTGATGATCAGCTTTCCCGGCCCCTTTTCCTCGGCTTCCAGCAGACCGATGATCCGGTCGGCGTCGCGCACCGCTGAGACCTCCGGGTTGGTGACGATCAGCGCGGTGTCGGTGGCCGCGATCGCGTTGCGGAATCCGCGTTCGATCCCGGCCGGGCTGTCGATCAGCACCCAATCCATCTCCGGCCGCAATTCGTCGCACAGCCGGACCATGTCGCTGGGGGAGACCGAGGTTTTGTCGCGCGTCTGCGCGGCCGGGATCAGGTACAGTTCGGGGAGGCGCTTGTCTTTGATCATCGCCTGCCGCAGGCGGGCGCGCCCTTCGATCACGTCCACCAGATCGTAGACGATCCGGTTCTCCAGCCCCATGACGACGTCAAGGTTGCGCAGGCCGATGTCGCTGTCGATGCACACCACTTTCTGGCCGAGCGAGGCCAGCGCAACTCCGATGTTGGCGGTGGCGGTGGTCTTGCCCACGCCGCCCTTTCCCGAGGTGATGGTGAGTACCTTGGCCGTCATGCGTTCTCCTCAGATCAGGATCTCGCGAGGCCGGCGCGGCTTCCAAAGCCGCGCCGGCCTCCGGTAACCGTCACGCTTTCCCGGATTTCGTTTTGTCCTTCGGCGACCACGGTTCCGCCACCAATTGCCCTTCGCGCAGAAAAGCCGTCTCGGGCTGGGGTTTCCCGCGGCGCGGCGGGGAGGTGGCGACGTGGGCGCCGATCCGCAGCTGCATCGGGCTGAGGTCCATCGCGCAAACCACGGAGCGTTCGTCGCCCCGCGCCCCGGCGTGCACCGTCCCGCGCAGGCGCCCCCACACGACGACGCTGCCCCCGGCGAAGATTTCCGCGCCCGGATTGACGTCTCCCAGCACCACCACATGTCCGGGGAAGTGGATGCTGTTGCCGGAGCGCAGGGTCTGCTGAAGAAGGATCGCCTCCGAACCCTGCAGTTCCGTCTCGAACGGGGCTTCCCGCGCTTCGCGTTTGGGAAGCGCGGTTTCGATCCCGAGGCTTCGGGCGGCCTGCCGAGTGGCTTCGCTTCCGGAGAGCACCGTTTTCAGGCTCATCCCGCGGTCCGCCAGAGCGCCGCGCAATCCGGCCAGGTCGGCCGCATGCAGGTCGTAGCCTTCCAATTGCAGGATGGCCTTGGCGCCGGAGAAAAAATCCGGCTTGGAATCCAGATGTTCCAGGAGGGAGGGGAATGCTTCTTCCCAATTCCCCTCAGGAAGGGTGATCAGGAGGCCTTCGTGGATGCCCTTGACGCTGACGGATACCGGCATGGTTGTTCGTTAATTACCGTTCGGTTGTCCCATCGGGAATGATTATAGCACGCGATGCTCGCGGTTAAGACCGCGAATTTTACGGATTCGGAAAACCGATTCCACGGATCTTTGTATCCGTGCCCTCCGCGTTTTTTTTCCATCCGCGCAGCCCGCGGTTAATCACCCGCCCCGCTCGAGGTCGGCTTGCTTGAGCGAGAAATACACCTTCAACACGTCGCGGACGACCGGCCCGGCGGTGACCGCGCCCTCGCCGCCGTCGTACACGAACGCCACCACCACGATCTCCGGATTCTCGTAGGGGCCGTAGGCGCCGTACCAGGCGTGCGTCGGCCAGGCTTCGCGCTTGCACAAGTTGCGGGATTGGGCGATGTCGTCGCAGTATTCGGCCGTGCCGGTCTTCCCCGCGGTGGGGATGTTCTCGACCTGCGCGTAATCCGCGGCGGTTCCTTCCGTCACCGCCATGCGCATCCCCTGCTGCACCGCTTGAAGCACCCACGGCTCGATGTTCACGTCGTACGGAGCGGTGATCACCCCGTCGGCCAAGTCGTAGAGCATCACCGGCCCGGGCGCGGTGACCGGGTTTCCGTATCCGTCTTGAAAGTATTCCGCTATTTCATAGCCTTCCTCGTCTATGTACCGCCGTTTCACGAAGTCCGTAATCGTGTTTCCTTCCCCGTCCAGGTACTCTTTGATCAGCGTCGGCTTCATCACCTTCCCGCCGGCGGCGATCGCGGCGAAGGATTCGGCCACCTGCAGGGGCGTGGCGTCCACGTAGCCCTGGCCGATGGTGGCGATGTAGGTGTCGCCGGTGGCCCAGTTCTCGCCCTGGTTGATTCGTTTCCAGTCCGGATCCGGAATCAACCCGGGGCGTTCGCCGTAAAGCTCGATCCCGAGCGGCCGGTCGTAGCCCAGCGCCTCGGCGTATTGTTTAATTCCTTCGATCCCCAGGCCCTTGGCCACGCCGCCCGGGCCGCTGTAGCCGGCGCCCAGGTTGTAGAAGTAAATGTCGCAGGATAAAGCCAGCCCGCGGAGAAAGGTGATCTCGCCGTGCCCGGTCCGGTCGTAACAGTAGAAGAGCATCTCGCGCCCGGGGTCGGTGGGGTGGAATTTTTGCGTGACGGTGATCGTCCCGCGGCAGGTCACGGGGGTGTCGAGCGAGACGATGCCTTCGTTCAACGCGCCAACGGCGGTGGCGAGTTTGAACACCGAACCCGGCGGGTAGGTGCCGGAGATGGCGTGGTTCAACAGCGGATTGCTGATGTCGGCCGCCAGTTGGCTGTAGTATTCGAACGGAATGGCGCGCGAGAAGCGCTGGTTGTCGTAGGTTGGCGTCGACACCATGGCGAGGATCTCGCCGGTGTTCGGGTTCATCGCGATCACCACCCCGCTGGCCATCGGACTGCGCAGATACTCAGGCTTTTTGGCCCGGGTTTCTTCGATCTGTTTTTCCAATATCTCCGTGGCGGCCTGCTGCAGCCGCGAGTCGATCGTCAGTTTGATGTTGAGGCCGGGGACCGCCGCGGTCGGCGCCTCCAGCAGGCGGATCTTCTTCCCCGCGGCGTCCACCTCCCACAATTCGCTGCCGTATTCCCCGGCCAGCACGTTCTGCATGAAGGCTTCGACCCCGGCGTAGCCGATCTTGTCGCGGTCCAGGTTATATCCGCGCGGTTTGTAGATGTCGGCCAGCTCCGCCGGAATCCGGCCCATGTAGCCGACAAGGTGCGCGGTGTAGCGGCCGTTCGGGTAATCCCGCACCGCGGAAACCTCCACCCCCACGCCGGGCAGGTCGGCCGCCCGTTCGAGAATGATTTTGGCGACGGTCGGATCGGCATCGCAGGCGATCTTCACGGCGTAGTAGGGGGCAAGATCGATCCACTCGTCCATCAGGTCGGCGATTCCGCGGCCCGGCGCGCATTCCTGGGAGGGGACGGATCCCGGCACGCGGATCGGCACGCCGGTCAGTTGCGACAGCTTGCGGTAGAGGGTTTCAATCTCCGCGGCGCTGTAGGGCAGGAGGGCTGGAGTGAGGGTGATGTTATAGGCGGGCGTGTTGCGCGCCAGGAGCAGTCCGTTGCGGTCGTAGACCACCCCGCGCGAGGAGGGGACGTAGACCAATTGCGTGCGGTTGTCCTCCGCCAAAGCGCCGTAATAATCGCCCAGAATCACCTGCATTTGAATCAGCCGCAGGGAGAAAATCGCGAAAATCACCAGCATCCCCGCCAGGAAAAACCGGATCCGCCCCGGGGCCACGCGGTTGTCGCCGAGCGAGGATCTCATTCTCCCTCCTCCGTCAGCGCCGGCGCGCCGATGACGTGCAGCCGCCGCAGCGCAAGGTAAACCGGAACGGAGAAGAGGGTGTTGAGGAATGCGGCGGGCAGGGTGACGTACATCAGCAGGTAGCCGATGTCGAGGCCCCGGCCGGAAAGGGTCAGGAGTGCGATCGAGGCCAGGTGGGCGAGGAGCGTGCCGAAGATGGCGATCGCCATCACGACGACCGGGCTGTGGGTGCGCAGCCGCCCGTGCAATTGGCCGATGCAAAAGGCGGAAAACAGGAAGGCGATCGAGGTGACACCGAACGGGCCGCCGGTGAAGAGGTCCGCGAAGCAGCCCGCCGCCACCGCCCAGGCCAGACTCTCCTCCGGACGCAGCAGGCTCCAGCACAACACCGTCACCAGCAACAGGTCGAGATTGCCGTCCAAAAGGAAAACCTGACGGAACAGCGAGGTCTGCAGGATGGACAGCACGGCCAGCAGCGGAACGGCGATCCACCAAATCATCGGCCGGCCCTACAGGGTGCTTTCCAACAGCGGATCGACGTATACCGGCTCGAAGTTGGTGATGATTAGGACCATCTCCAAGCGGGAGAAATCGCTGCGCGGTTCGATGATCGCGGTTTGGTAGAGCTCGTAATCGCGGCGGCGAACGCTGACCACCCGGCCGATCAGGATTTCCGGCGGAAAGCCGCCGCCCAATCCGGAGGTCACAATGGTTTCGCCGACGGTTACGGTGATGTCTTGGGAGAGGTAAAGCAGTTCCAGGTCGCCCGTCTGGCGGCCGACCAGGATCCCTTCCGCGCGGCTTTCCTGGATCCGCGCGTTGACCGCCGAATTGGGATCGGTGATGAGCTGCAGTTTGGAAGCCGTGGCGCTGACTTCCATGATCCGGCCCACCAAGCCGTTTTCATTCACCACCGGCATTCCCCGCCGGACCCCGGCGTCGGATCCCCGGTCGAGGATCAGATATTGGAGGAAGGGGCTGGTGTCGCGCCCGATCACGTTCGCCGCCAGGTATCGGTTTTCCGGCGCTTGGGCCGCCGCGCCGAGCAGCGCCCGCAGGGCGTCGACTTCGGCGGCCTGATCGCGCAGGGTGACCACTTCCGCCTCCAATTGGGCGACGCGTTCCTCCAACTGGCTGTTCTTTTGGATCAGCTCCTGCAGGTTGCGCGGCGCGGTCAGAAAATCGCGGATGTTGAAGAAGGCGGTCGAGATCGAGCGCTGGACGCCGGTCACCGCCCGGAAGGCCAGATCCCGCACCGGGTCCACCATCCCGGCTTGGCCGATCAGCACCAGGCCGAGCGAGGCGAGCAGCAGCGCGCCGGCCAGCATGAGACGTCTTCGTGGATTATGCATGGGATTTTCGGAGGGGAGCCATCACAGGAAAACGGCGGTTTACCTTCGGCCGCGGTGATCCCGGTCGGAGGATGCGAGGAATTCCCGGTGGGTCTCGATGCCCGACAGCACCGCGGCCGCGCCGCGGACGACGCAGGTCAGCGGGTCGTCGGCGCGCCAGGCTCGGATCTTGAACTCCTCGCTGAGTTTTTCCGGAAGCCCGTGGAGCAGGGCGCCCCCGCCCGTCAGGCACAACCCGGAATCCATCAGGTCGGCCATAATCTCCGGCGGCGCCTGCTCGAGGACCTCGCGCAGGGCTTGGGTGATGGCTTTCAGCGAAGGCGCCAAGGCCTCGCGCATTTCGATCGAAGAGATTTCGACCTCTTCCGGCAGTCCGGAGATCAGGTTGCGGCCGCGGACGGTCATCACCTTTTCCTCGCCCAGCGGGGCGGCGGCGCCGACCGTCTTCTTCGCCTGTTCGGCCATGGTCTGGCCCACCAGCAGGTTGTATTTATCGCGCAGGTAGGTGATCACGTTCTCGTCCATCTCGTCGCCGGCGACGCGGATCGAGTTGGAGATCAGGATCCTGCGCGACGAAAAGACGGCGATCTCGGTCGTGCCGCCGCCGATGTCCATCAGCATCGTGCTGTGCACGCCGCGGATCGGCAGAGCGGCCCCGATCGCCGAGGCCACCGGCTCCTCCACCAGTAAAGCCTCGCGCGCACCGGCCGAGGTGGCGGCGTCGATCACCGCCCGCCGCTCGACGCTCGTCGCACCCACCGGGACTCCGACGATCACCCGGGTCAGGGGAACCGGCACCACGCTCTGGTTGATCACCCGGCGGATGAAGTATTCGAGCATCGTCGCCGTGGCGTCGAACTCCGAGATCACGCCGTCGCGGATCGGCCGCATCGTCACCACGTTCGGAGGCGTCCGCCCGATGATCTCCTTCGCCGCCCGGCCGACCTTCAGCACCCGGCGGGATTTCTTGTCGACCGCCACCCAGGAAGGTTCGTTGATGACGATGCCTTTGCCGTGGACGTTGACCAGCGTGTTGGCCGTACCGAGATCGATGCTGATGTCCAGCGTGATCAGGCCGAGCAGCCATTGAAGCGGATTCGCCAAAGTCTCTCCATGGTTGGGATGGAAATTTGCCGTCCTTCGGCCCCGGCGGGACCAAATACCGATTATACCATCCGCAAATCGCCCCGTTTGGCGCAGAAATTCCGGGGTTGATGCTATAATCCCGGCCCGCGGAAGCGTTGCACTCCAATTTCCTCCGCCTTCGGAGCAGGCATGTCAAAACCCGCAATCGACCAACAAGTGGCGCTCCTCATGCAGGGAACCGAATACGGGGATGAGGCGCTCAAGCAGGCCATGGCCGCGGAACTCCGCGAGCGCCTGATCCAGGCCGGGAAGGAAGACCGACCGCTGCGGGTCTACGCCGGGTACGATCCGACCTCGTCGGACCTGCACCTCGGGCACACCGTGACGATGCGCAAGCTGCGCCAGTTCCAGGAACTCGGCCATTCGGTCGTTTTCCTGATCGGCGATTACACCGCCCTCGTCGGGGATCCTTCCGATAAAAACGCCCTGCGGCCTCAGCTCGTCGAGGAGCGGATAAAGGAAAACGCCCGCACCTACGCCGACCAAGCCTTCCGGATCCTCGACCGCGGCCGGACCGAGGTCCGCCACAACTCCGAATGGCTTTCCCGGTTGTCGTTCGCCGAGTTGATCCGGCTGGGGTCGAATTTCACCGTCCAGCAGTTCACCACCCGCGAGAATTTCCGCTTGCGGTGGGATCGGGGGGACGCGATCTACCTGCACGAGTTTTTCTACTCGATCATGCAGGGCTACGACGCCTACGCCTTGCGGGCCGACGTCCAGGTCGGCGGAACCGAACAGCTGTTTAACATCATCACCGCCGGGCGCAAGGTCATGGAGCATTACGGCGTCCGGCCCAACATCGGGGTGCTGCTGGGGATTTTGCCCGGGACCGACGGGGTGGTCCGGATGAGCAAAAGCCTCGGCAACCATATCCCCCTGATGGCCGAGCCGGGCGACATGTACGGAAAGGTAATGAGCGTCCCGGATTCGGCGATGGGGCTGTACTTCAAACTGCTGACCCGCTTCACCCCGGAGAAAATCGCCGCGGTCGAGCGGGATCTGCAATCCGGCGCGCTTCATCCGCGGGACGCGAAGATGAACCTCGCGCGCGAGATCGTGGAGATCTATCACGGGCCGGAAGCCGCCGCCGCCGCCGAGCAGCAATTCCGGCTGGTGTTCCAGCAGTCGGAATTGCCCGAGGAGATCCCGTCCCTGGCCGTGGCGCCGGGGATGCGTCTGGTGGACGTGATGACCGGCCACGGCCTCGCGAAAAGCAAGAGCGACGCGCGGCGCCTGATCGAACAAGGAGGAGTCAAACTCGGGGGCGCCACCGTCCGAGATCCAAACGCCGCGGTGTCGGGGGAGGGAGACCCGGTCCTGCAGGTCGGGAAACGCAGGTTTGTCCGGCTGACCAAGGCGGGATAAAATCGCCCCGCCGGGACGGATGCGGCTTGCGCGCTCTTTCATTGAACTCCGCCCCGCTCTGATCCGCGGTCGGATCAGCGGTTTTGCCGACGCCGCACCGCTCTTCCGCCTCCGCCGAAGAGGGATCCCCGTGAACGGAAACGACCGTCTCGATCAACAATCCGGGCTGTTTCCCCAAAAAATGCTCGAAACGCTGTTGATTCACGAAATCGTCCGTTCGCGCCGGTATCCGAGTCCCGTTTCCCTGATCCACTTCAGCATCTCCTTCCCGGAACCATCTTCGGAACAAATCGTCGAAAGCGCGCGGCTGTTCATTGCCAACCTCCTGCATTCCAAACTCCGCGAGGCGGATCTGCCGGGCCATTACGAGGGGGACTACCTGGTGATCCTGCCCGCCACCGACGGCGCCGGCGCCAGGACCGCCGCCCAGCGGATCCTTAAGGAATTGGGAGGATCCCTGGTCACGCGCACGGCTGAGCACTTCAAAATCTCCGCCTGCATCGGCGTATCCTCCCATGCGGGGGGCGCGGGGATCTCGGCCTCGCACTTGCTGTCCGAAGCCGCCGCCGCGTTGGGCGAAGCACGACGGCGGGGGCCGAACAGCCTGGTGCTGTTCGACGAGATCCGCGCGAAGCGCGCCCCCAACGGTTGCGGGGAAAGCGGTTCTCAGGTTTAATCAAGCCATCCAATCGCAGACCCGCGGAATCCAGGGGGAAGGAAGAAAAGCCCTATGGATCAGGACGCCCGGCTGGATAAGGAAACCGGTCTTTACCCGCAGAAGATGCTGGAAAGCCTGCTCGACAACGAGGTCTTGCGGGCCAAGCGCTACCCCGGCCCGGTTTCCGTTTTGTATATCGCCCTGCGTTTCGCGGAAGATCCCTCCAAAGAGGTTCTGGACAGCGCGCGTTCGTTCATGGCCGACATGCTGCACGCCGGCCTGCGCGAAGTCGACATCCCCGGCCATTACCAGGGCAACTACATGGTGGTGATGCCCGAATCTGATATCGAAGGGGCACGCAAGGCGGCCGAGAGGCTGGCCGACAAATTCCGGGGCAAGCAGGTGACCCGCGAGCTCCACGAATACGGCGTGTCGATTTGCGCCGGGATGGCTTCGCATCCGGGCGGCGAAGGAATCACCTCCACCGAGCTGCTCTCCCGAGCTTCGGTGGCGCTATGGGAGGCGCACCGCCGGGGTCCGCAACAACTGGTCGTGTTCGACGAAATCAAGGAGAAGGGCTACTCGCAATAACCGGGCCCCCGGTCAATCCAGGGGCCTCGCCAGTTCGATCTCATCCCGGATGGGAATCCCGTCCTCGCCGGCGGCGGGGACGGATTTGCGTTTGCGGGTCTCGGCCAGCGCGTTCGGCCGCAGGGCGGCGAGTGTGAATCCGATCCGCTGATAAAACCTTAACGCCCGCAGGTTGTCGTTGGTGGTCGTCACGCGCAAACGGCGGCACCCCGCGCGGCGGGCCGCGTCGACGACGGCTCCCACCAGCGCCCGGCCGATGCCCTTTCCGCGGTCCAGGCTGTCCAGCGAGACGATTTCGCAGTCTTCCCCGTCCAGGCGGTAGGTGATCAAACCCCGGTTCCGCCCGCCGCTCTCGGCTAGAAACCCCGGAAGTTCTTGGGGGCGGTAGCAATCCCCGTGAACGATCACCGTTTCATCCCCCCAATGCTCGCAAATCAAATTCTTGATCCAGGCGACGTCTCCGGGATCGGCGGGGCGGATGCGGTAATCGGTCATGGCAACTCCCGGGATCGCCGCGCGCTTCGCGGGGGCGTTTTGATCAGGCCGTCATTCCCGCGCCCGCTCTGCGAAGCGGGGGGTTCTTGGCGGGAATCCGGGCGCCTTGATATCGGAATGGTCTCCCAATTCCACTGACGCGGATGGATCGCAAGCCATCCTCGCCGGATTCCCGTCCTTGAAGGATTTAAACGGGAGCCGCCGGGCCCGCCGCCGCGCCAAAGGATGCGGCCTTTCCCAACCGGACGGCCGCAGACTTCGCGGAAGGGACAATCACTGCACCGTCCCGGCCGCCGCCCGGAGGATCCTCCGCCCGATTACGGCCGCGTCCACCGCAGACCCCTCCAGCGCGACGACCACCACGATCGGATCCGCGTCGAGGGTTTGGAAACCCGCGTACCAGGCGATCCCGCCGGCCGCGGCGCCGCATCCGACCCACTCGGCGGGATCTGCCCCGCCGCTCAGCATCTCCCGCAGCCGCAAAGCCGCGCCGGCGGGAAGCATCGCCACCGGATGGCTCGCCGTCGCGGGCGTCGTCCACCCGGAGGGCGTCTCTAAACGCAGAACCAGCCGGGGGGCGGGGGCCATGCCCCCGGCGGCGATCGCGGAAAACGCCAGCGCCAACTGCATCGGACTGAGGAAAACCTGCCCGCGCCCGTCGAACTCGAGCTGCGCGGATTCTTCCTCCGCCGGGAAAGACAAGGATGGGACGTTCGCCGTCGGCAGATCCATCACCGGATCCTGGTCGAATCGGAAACGCGCCAGCGCCCGATTGGGAAAGTCCGGATCCGCCGCGATCCATTCCAAATAGGGTGCAGAGCACAGGTCCACCCCGCCGTCCAACCAATTCCGGTCCAGAGCTTCCGCCGCGAAGAACGGGAACAGCATCCGGCCGGGCGCAAACAACCCCTGGGTGGCCCGGTTGAGCAAAGGCGAATCGGGATCGCGGACCAGGGATTCGTATTCCCGGCCGAGAACCGCCGGATCGAACGTCGGCTGTGAGATCAGAGCCAGGATTTCCCCGCTTCCGGCGCGCAACACCACGGCCGCGCCGACCCTTCCCTCCATCCATCGGCTGCCCTGGTTTTGTACGCCGAGGTCGATCGCCAGCCAGGCGTCCATCCCTTCCAGGGGAATTCCCAAAACGGTTTCCGACCACCACAACTCGAATGCGTTCCTTCCGGCTTCGCCCCGCAGCCACGGATCCAGCGCGGCTTCCATGCCCCCCTGGCCGTAGAAGGCGGTGGTGTAGCCGACGACGGGGGCGGCCGACGGGACGGGGTATTCGCGCGCGTAGGCGCTCGGTTCCCCGGCGGTCACCGCCAACGGGAGGCCGTTCCGGTCGAAGAGGTCGCCGCGCCGGGCCTGCAAATCGTGAAGAACCCTGCGGTAGTTGTCGGTCCGCGTACGCAGGACCGGAGCGCGGAAGATCCCCCACCACCCCAGGCTGGCGCCGGCGGCGGCAAAGGCGATCAGGAACCCCGACGCCATCACCCGGACCGGACGGTCCGGACGCATGCGCGGAACCTCCCCCGGAGCTTTGTCGGAAAGCACCAGCAGAATGCCGAGGATGATCGTGCTGGCAAGCAGCGAGGATCCTCCGTAGCTCATCCACGGCAGGGTGACGCCGGTCAGCGGCAGCAGGCGCAGGCTTCCGGCGACGATCAGGACGGCCTGCATTCCCAGAAGCGCGCTGAGGCTGGCGGCTATCAGCCGGAAGGCGGGTTGGACGGACCGGGCGGCGATCCGCAATCCGCGCAGGACCAGCACGGCGTAGAGGATCAGGCAGCCCATGGCGCCGAGCACGCCGTACTCTTCCGCCACCGCGGCGAAGATGAAATCCGAATAGGCCACCGGCACCAGTTGGGGCGAGCCGAGGCCCGGACCGCGGCCGATCAGGCCGCCGGAGGCGACGGCGATGAGCGACTGCACCACCTGGTAGGAAGTGTTGCTCGGATCCAGCCAGGGATTCCACCATGTGGCGGTGCGGATTCGGATGGTATCGTTAAAGGCATATCCGAACCCCAGGAAGACGCACACCGCGGCGAAGCCGAGCAGAAGGATGAACGCCTTGCGGTAGGCGAGGTACAGGATCAGGACGACCGCGCCCAGCAGCAGCATCGCCGCGCCGAGATCCTGCTGCAGGATGTGGATCGCGACGCCCGCCGCGCCGAAGGCCAGCACCGGTATGGCGTCCTTGGCGTGGATCGGGGCGGACGGCGACGGGCGGGGCGCCAAGGTGAAGGCGGCAAACACCGGGAAGATCCAGCGCAGAAATTCCGAGGGTTGAAAAAAAATTCCATCCAAGCCCAGCCACAACCGCGGTGAATCCGGCGCGGCGCCGACCCCGATCACCAGCGTGGCGGCCAGCGCGGCCAGCGCGCCGCCCAGCCACAGATAGCGGTACTCGCGCAGCCATCCCAGGTCGCGCGGGAGGCGCAGGAAAAAGAGCCAAGACGCGCCGACGACCGCCAGCCATAGAGTCTGGCGCAAAGCCGTCTCCGCCGAGAGGCGGACGAGGATTTGCAGTCCCCAACCGCAGAGGAACATCGCCGCCGGCAGGAGCAGGGGATCGCGGTTGGGGAGAAGCCGCTCGAGTTGGCGGTGAAGCAGCACGGCCAGCACGGCCCAGACGATCGGCGGGACGAACGCGAGGAGGCGATCCGCGGCGGACGACCATGCGCCCGCCCGGACGGAGGGGGAAAGGCAAAGGGCCGCCGCGCCGAACACCTGGAAGGCGAATCCAAGACCCAACAGAGCCGCTTCCAAACGGGAGGAGCGGATCATGCCGACGGGTCCTTGACCGGAGAGTCCGCCGCGGGTGCGAAAGGATCCGCCGAGCGGAATTCCAGCGCGATCCGCCCGACGCGGATTCGGTCGCCCGGGCAGAGCACCGCCGGCTTGGTCAGCGGAATCCGGTTGAGCTGAGTTCCGTTGCGGGAATCCAGATCCTCGATCCACCAGCGGCCGCTCTGCATCCACAGGCGCGCGTGGACGACGGACACGGTCTCGTCGGAGAGCGGGATTTCAACGCTCGGCGAGCGGCCGAGGAAGCAGGTGGCCTTCCGCAGCGAATACGAGCGTTCCAGGGTTCCGTCCTCGCGCAACCGGTCCAGCCGCATCGGCGAGACATCCGCGCCGCCGGCGGCGCGGATGTCGCGCCACAATGCAAACAGGACGAGCGCCAGGAAGGCGTACAGGCACACAGCCAGCGCGATGCGGGCGGCCAGCATCAGAATGGAAACGCTCATGCCTCGCGTTTCTCCGGCGGGGCGGGGGAATCGGCGGGCCGGGAGGGGGGCCGGATCGGCTGGGTGATGCTCTCTTCACGCTCGTCGCCGTAGATCAGCTCGGTGTTCCCGAGGCGGAACACGTCGCCGGGCTGCAGAACCCATTCGTGCACGGGGGCATTGTTAACCCGCAGGCCGTGTTTGGATCCTAAATCGGTCAGCAGGAACTGGCCGTCGCGGGCCCGCAGCTGGGCGTGGCGCCGGCTGACGAGCGCATCGTCCAGCACCAGATGGTTGTCGAGCTGGCGTCCGACGTTGATCACCGGCCGATTCAACGGAAAGTGGCGCCGGCCGTTGATGATCAGGAACGCCCCGGCCGGCAGATCGATCGGACCGCCCGGCGGGACAAGGAAGGCGTCGGTGCTCTCCTCGCCGGAGCGGAAGATTTCCGCCCGGACCCGGATGCCTTCGTCGCGCAGGCTGGAATCCTCTGCAAGTTCGATGTGAATCGGATTGAGCAGGATCATCTCGCTCTCAGCCACGTGTTCCTGCAGTTTTCCCGCCAAGAGGGTGTTCAGGTCCGGGACGACGGAGGCCGTCTGCCATAGCCGTTTTCCCAGCTTTAATCGGTACAGGTTCGGAGCGATCCAGCGCCCGCCCGGACCCTGTTCGGAGTGCTCCTCGAGCGCTTCGATCATCCGGGTGAGGATTTTTCCGGCGTGGACGATGTGCGTGGAAAGGACCCCGGTCCGCTTCTCGAACAGGTTTTCCAGTTGGATTTCGATTTTCCGCAGCGGATCGGTCATGAACTCTCCCAGTAGCGTTTTATTATATCCCCGCACGGCTTTGATAAGGTTGTAGGGCAAAGAACCTTTCGGCCGAAAAATGCAAAAAGGCCGCAAAAACCGTATTCTTTTTTGTCCGCCGCAGCCAAAGGACGGATCGGAAAATGCATCAGCGGGGGGGGCGTCCCGGCTTTCTTTTCCGCCGAAGAGGATCCACCTACTCAAGGTTGGGTACAATTCGGACCATGTCCGTTTTGCGGCGCCTTCTGGAAAGCCTGATCGTCGTCTGGGCCGTGGCGACGGCCGCCTTCTTCGCCCTGCGGCTGGGGCGGGTGGATCCGCTGGCCGCGCTTGCGGCCCAGGGGTTGGCGACCGAGGAGCAAACGGCAGAGATGCGCCGCGCGCTGGGTTTGGATCGGCCGCTGTTGGAACAATACACGGATTATTTCGGGGATGCCCTGCGCGGCGATCTTGGACGGTCGCTCTTCAGCGGGCAGGATGTGGCGGCGATGATCGCAGAAGCCGCCAAGCATACGGTGCCGCTGGCGGCCGCGGCTTGGATTCTGGCGGTCGTGTTGGGCATCGGCCTGGGAGCCGTCGCCGCCCGCCGCGCCGCCGGGATCGGGCCCGGAATCGGCGGCCTCGTTTCGGCGCTGCTCGCGGTGGGGGCGTCCACTCCCGCGGCTTGGTTGGGCCTGATTATTCTGTGGGCGTCGATTCCGCTGTTCGCTGTGTCCGCCGCGGAAGCGTGGCGCGAAGCCCTGCGCCTGTTCCTGCCGGCGGCCGCGCTTGCGCTGACCGTCGGATGCGGAATCGGCCGCGCGGCCGAGGCCTCGATCCGTCAGGTCCGCGGCGAGCCGTTCCATCTGGCGATGCGCGCCCGCGGATTCCCGCGGGGTTGGCGCGCCGATTGGAGGCTTCTGCGGGCCGCCATCGCCCCGGTCCTGGCGATGGCTGGGATGGAAGCGGCCTTCCTGCTCGGCGGGACGATGATCACCGAGGTTGTATTCGCCCGGCCAGGGCTGGGGCGGACGCTTGTCGACGCCGTTCTGCGCGGAGATTATCCGGTCGTCCAGGCGCTGCTCGGCCTCGCCGCGCTGGCGTACACGCTGCTCGGGATGGCGGCGGATTTCTCGGCCGCCGTCCTGGATCCGCGGGTGAGGGAGGCTGCGTGAACCCGGCGAAGGCGAAGATCCACCGCGTCCCGGCCGCCGGAGCGCGCCGCCCGTGGGTCGCTCTTGGTTGGCTCATAGTTTTGCCCGCCGCGGGATTGCTCGCCGGATTCTTCCCCGCCCCGGCGGCGGGCCTCCCGCTCCAGCCGCCCGGTTGGAATCATTGGCTGGGAACGGACCTCTTGGGGCGCGATCTGGCCTGGCGTTTCCTGGCCGGAGGGGCGCGGACCTTTCTGATCGCTTCGGGATCGGCGTTGATTGCGGTGCTGCTCGGCGGAGTCTGGGGGCTGGCGGCGGGATTCGCCGGCGGATGGATCGACCGGATCCTCGGGCGCGCCATCGATGCCGCCCTCTCCATTCCGGCGCTGATCTTGGGTTTGGTGATTCTGGCGGCGCTCGGTCCGAGCGAGGCGGCGGTGATTCTCGCCGTCGGCTTGAGCAGTGCGGCGACGTACGCGCGCCTGCTGCGCGCGGAAGCGGCGCAAATTCGGAATCGCGAGTACCTTCTCGCGGCGCGGACGCTCGGCGCGGGAACGGTGCATCGGATGTTCCGCCACCTTTTGCCGAACATCGCCGGCCCGCTCACCGCCTACGGGGCGCTGCACTTCGGATGGGCGATGGTGAACGCCTCGTCGCTGACGTTCCTCGGATTCGGCGGCGATCCCTCGGCTTCGGAATGGGGGCGGATGCTCGCCGACGCGCGGATGGTTTTCGGGCGGGCTTCCTGGCAGGCGGCGGTTCCCGGCTTGGCGCTGGCATTCACCGTGCTGGCGGTCCAGCAGGCCGGCGAGTGGTGGCTGGAGCGGAACCGGCGCTGAGGCCGGCTGTGTTTCCGGTCCTCCGGGCGCGGAGCGTATAATATCCACGCCGGTTGCGAGGCCTCCGCCCGCAGGGAAAAGGCGCCCGACCGGCGGGAGGATGGTATGAGCGATTATTCCAAACCCCCGGATGACGAATTGCGCAAACGGTTGACCCCCGAAGAATACCGTGTGACGCAGTGCTCCGATACCGAAACCCCGTTTGCCAACGCGTATTGGGAAAACAAGCGGCCCGGCATTTATGTGGATGTGGTGTCGGGCGAGCCGCTGTTTTCCTCGCTCGACAAATTCGATTCCGGCACCGGTTGGCCGAGTTTCCTGCGGCCGATGCCCGATGCGGAGCTGGTGTACCACCGCGACCGGACACTGGTCCGGGAACGCACGGAAGTCCGTTCGGGGCGTGCGGATTCGCACCTCGGGCATGTGTTTGACGACGGACCGCAGCCGACCGGCAAGCGCTATTGCATTAACTCGGCCGCCCTGCGGTTCGTTCCGCTCGCCGAGATGGAAGCCGCGGGATACGGCCGATACCTTTCCTTGTTCTTCGGAGCGGACGACGATAAAAACTCCATAAAAAAAGCGCCGTAGGCCGGCGCGGAATCTCAAGTTTCCGCGGATATTGCCGCGCAGAGGGAGAACCTCCGCCGCGGGAGGGTTGAAAAACACCGGCCGTTTCGCGTATAAAGAGGATGTTCCTTCCGGGGCTGATGGCGATGGTTTCTCCCGTCCGCATCAGGCGGGAAAGCGGGCCGGAAAAACATCCTCGGCTCTCTTCTTCTTCTTATTATTCAAAGGCATCATATTCCGGTTTGAAAGCCGCATCTGCCAGGGAAGGGACCGACTATGCTTTTATTTCCGTTCACGCCCGATGAAGTCATGAAGGAGATTGAGCATCTGCTGGACCTTCAGCGCCGGGAGAAGAAACCCTCCGCGTGGGTATTCCGCGAATGCAATCTGTGGGAGGACCAAAACCGGAACCGGGTGGCGGACGCCTACGGCAAGTTCTATCACATCTCCGCCCAGGCGCGGCGGGTGGCGGACGGCGAGCTTTCTCTGCGCGAAATGAAGCGGGATCTGGAGGGCCTGCACGCCGCCTTTTGGTGCATGCCGCAGCTCATCCGGCGGTTCCTGGTGGATGCGGTGAAAATCCTCGGGGTCGGCTTGTTGTTCACCGCCGTAGGCCTTGCGCATTACGGATTGAGCGTTTGGATCGGAAACGTGCCGGCGGCGGGAGTCATCATCGGGGGTTTGCTGGCGGTTGTGTTGATTCCACAAACCGCAAAGGAGATCTGGAAATGGCACCGGCGGCGGAGCGAAGCCAAGACGGAGGATTACCAACAGTCGATTCTCCAAAGGTTATGGAAAGGTTCGTCCTTGCGCTGTCCGAAGTGCGGCAAGTATTGCGGGGATCTGCCCGTGGATGCCGATGGATTTGTCCGCTGCACATGCGGCAACCGCATCGAACGGAAGCCTATCCCCTGACCGTCGAGTGAAATCCGATTGCGCCCGGTTTTTCCGGGCGCTTTTTTTGCCTTGGGAAATCACTGTCCATGGCCGTGAGCACCCACAAAGGGCTCCGCCGTGAAAGTGAAAACGAGAAGGCATCTGCTTGGCCTCCCCCTCTTCCCTTCCCCCTGCTGACTGCCGCGCGTTGAGTGTGGTACTCGTCCCATTCTGAAGAATTAGGCGGAAGCGATCCCGCGGGGGGAGGCGGACGGGCTGGAAAACAGGCCACCGATGAGCTTAAGGAGCGCACCCCCGGCCTCGCCATAGCGAAGCCGGAGTGTAACTTCCCGAAGCGGCATTCCCGAAGCCGGCCGCGATGCGGGTGGAAGCGGGGCCGGCGCTTTTGGCGGCGGCAATCTGCGGAATCTCAGCCGCCCAAAAAAGGCTGTGCCCTCAAGCGGCGGAAGGCACCTGTCAGGTGATGCGGACCTGTCAGGTGGAAGGCTCGCGGCGTCAGCCTCAGGGGAGGATCGGAAGGGTTGGGGGGCGGTCTCCGGCCTCATTTGCGCCGATCCCGTCGAAGAAGGTTGCGCCAACATCCGTGTGTGAAAGGAGGAAAGCGATGATTGCGCAAATCCGCCGCTCGGCAATGAATGGAGGAAAAGGATTCCTTTAAAACACGCGCGTGTCGGATCAGGCGGATTCCAAACCGGGGATGGACGCTCGCAGGACGGCTTCCGCCCGGCCCGCCGCATCCGGGCCGGAGGGCAACCAATGGATGTTCGGATCGCCGGGGCGGAACCAGTTTGCCTGATGGCGGACCAAGCGGCGGGTTGCGCGGCGGATTTCGACGACGCATTCTTCCCGGGTGAGTTCGCCCTGCAGGTGGCGGGCGATCGCGCCGTACCCGAGCGCCGAAAAGGCCGGCAGGGCGGGCGAGTACCCCCCGGCCAGAAGGATGCGCACTTCCTCGATCCAACCCGCGGCGATCATAGAGGCGATTCGCGCATCCACCCGGGCGTACAACTCGGGCCGCGGGAGTGCGAGGCCGATCAGCACGGATTGAAATTCGGCCGCGCCGCGGCGGCGCTGGGCGGAGAACGGCCTGCCGGTCGAGAGCACGACTTCCAATGCGCGGACAACCCGCCGCACGTTGCGCGGATCGATGCGCGCGGCGGCTTCCGGATCGGCCTGCTCCAATTCCGCGTACAAGGCGGCGGGTTCCCGCAGCGAGCGTTGCTCCAGGGTCCGGCGCAGCCTGGGCGCCGGCGATGCGGGGGGAATCTCCCAAGCCTCGAGCAGGGCGCGCACGTATTGGCCCGTGCCCCCGACGCACAACGGAAGCGCGCCCCGGCCGGCGATCCGGCGGATGCAATCCAGCGCGGCGGCTTGATACTCGGCCAGCGACCACGGCTGATCCGGCTCGGCGACGTCGATCAGATGGTGCGGGATTTCGGCGCGGACCACCGCGGAAGGCTTGTCGGTCCCGATGTCAAACCCCCGGTACAGCAGGCGGCTGTCGGCCGATACGATTTCGGCCGGCAACCTCCGCGCCAGGGCCAGGGCCAACGCGCTTTTGCCGGAGCCCGTCGGGCCGACGATGAACGCCGCCCACGGGCGGCCGTCGCGATCAACCGCGGACGGCATTCTCAAACACCTCGATCCGCTGCGAATCTCCCGCCCGGCCGAATTCCACCGCCACCACGTCGATCCGCCAGGGCGTATCCAAAAGGCCGCGCTCCTGAAGGTAATGCTGCGCCGAGCGGATCAGGCGGGTCCGTTTACGGGCGGTGACCGCCTCCTCCGGAAGGCCGTGGGCGCGGCTGCGGCGGGTTTTCACTTCGACGAAGACGGTAAATCCCATGTGCCGGGCGACCAAGTCCACCTCGCCGTACGGCGTGCGCAGGTTGCGTCCGATAATTTCGTACCCGGCGCGCCGCAGGCTTTCTGCGGCCGCTCGTTCGCCTTGGTCTCCCAGGATTTTGTTATGCGCCTTCCCTCGAACGGTCATGGCCGCTGTTCGTTTACCAAGGGGCAGGCTTCGCGGAGGTTCATTCCGCCGTCCGAATCCTCCGGATCAGTTCCGCGGTTTCCGCGGGCAGGCGGGGAAGCAGCCTGCGCAGGAAGGTCCGGCCCCGCTCCAACGATCGTGTGGACAATTCCGAAATCCATCCCTGCGTCTCCTGCGGATAGAATTCCGCCAGCTTCAGAAACAAGCCGGAAGCCCGGTCCTGGGCTTCCGGATCCGATTCGGAGAAAGCGGCGGCCAGCAAGTCAAAAGCGGCGAACGCCGATTCGGAGGTCTTTTCCTCCGCCCATTTGCGGAGCGCCGTCCAGCCGAACCTCCGGCGGGCGGGAACGGGATGCTCGATCCACCCGCGGACGTCGGACCGAAAGAGAACGGCGTTCGAGCGCCACAGGGGAGGGCAGGCGCGGGCGGCGAGGGTATCCAACAAAACCGGGTCGTCGACTCCCTCCAGCCATCCGCGGAGCAGGGTTCGAATCTCGCCTGAATCCTGCGAGAAGCCGGCCAGGAAGGCCGCCAATTGCTTTTCCTCCAGTCTTCCGGAAGGCCAGAGGGCCGCCGCGGCGGCCAGGGCCGCCGGGGGATTCTCCTGCGCCGCAGGCAGCAAAGCGGCTTCCACTTCACGGACCAGCAGGCCGGGGACGTCCCATGCGGGAAGCGCGCCGCGTTTGGAGAGCGACGGACCGCGCCGAAGCAGGCGGTGAGCATGCCCTTCCAGCAGCGTGCGCAACCGCTGTGCAAACGCGGCGGGATCGCCGAGCAAGCCGCTTAACGCCAGGGTCTCCCGGCGCAGGCTGTGAAGATCGACCGGCGCCATGCCTTAGTACGCTTTGCCGAACACGGCCTTGTGGGCGGAGGATTTCCCGCAGACGATGCAGTTGCCGCTGCCGCCCGGCTGGTCGAAGGGGATGCAGCGGATGGTGGCTTTAGTGTCTTTCTTCACCTTCTCCTCGCACGCCGCCGCGCCGCACCACCAGGAGGAAGCGAACCCGTTCTCCACGGCCTCGCGGAACGAAGCATAATCGGGGGGATCCTGAATCCGGCTGTCGCGGAATTGCTTCGCCCGCTGGAAGAGCGATTGTTGGATGTCGCCCAATAAGGTTTCGACCGACTCGGCCAGTCCGGCCCAGGGGGCCGCTGTCTTCCCTTCCCGGCCGGGCTTGTCGCGCCGGGCCAGCATCACCGACTGCCCCGCCAGGTCGCGGGGGCCGAGCTCGATCCGCACCGGCACGCCGCGCATCTCCCAATCGTTGAACTTGAAGCCGGGAGTCAGCCCTTCGCGCAGGTCGACGGTCACCCGCAGACCCGCCTTCAACTCCGCTTCCAGGCGGCGGGCCTGCTCGCAAACCGCCGCTTTCTCCTCTTCCTTCTTCCAGATCGGCGTGATCACCGCTTGGATCGGCGCCAGGCGCGGGGGAAGGATCAGCCCCGTATCGTCCCCGTGGACCATGATGATCGCGCCGACGAAGCGGGTGGATAGCCCCCAAGACGTGGTCCAGGCGTATTGCAGCGCGTTCTGGGGGTCCAGGTATTGGATGTTGAAGGCCTTGGCGAAGTTCTGCCCGAGGTTGTGCGAGGTGGCGGACTGCAGGGCCTTGCCGTCGCCCATCATGGCTTCGACGGCGTAGGTGGCGGACGCGCCGGCGAATTTTTCGCTTTCGCTTTTCCGGCCGCGGATCACCGGGACGGCGGCTTCGTTTTCCGCGAAGTCGGCGTAGATGTCGAGCATTTGGCGGGTCTCCGCCTCGGCTTCCTCGGCCGTGGCGTGGGCGGTGTGCCCTTCCTGCCAGTAGAACTCGGTGGTGCGCAGGAACAGTTTGGTGCGCTTCTCCCAGCGCACGACGCTGTTCCAAAGGTTGATCAGGATCGGCAGGTCGCGGTACGACTTGACCCACTTGGCGTACATGTGGCCGATGATCGTCTCGGAAGTGGGGCGGATCGCCAGCGGTTCCTCGAGTTTTTCGCCGCCGCCGATCGTCACCACTGCGAGTTCGGGCGAGAATCCCTCGACGTGTTCCTTTTCCTTTTCGAGGAAGGATTTGGGGATGAACATCGGGAAGCCGGCGTTAACGTGGCCGGTGGCCTTGAAGCGCCGGTCGAGCTCGCGGGTGATGTTTTCCCACAGCGCCCAGCCGTATGGACGCACGACCATGCAGCCGCGCACCGGCGCGTAGTCGGCCAGTTCGGCCCGCAACACCAGCTGGTTGTACCATTCGGAAAAGTCCTCGGCGCGCGAGGGAAGTCGGTCCTCAGCCATGAAGAAAATTGCCTCCGTCGGGGAAAGGATTCCGGGCAATCATACCCGGTTCGGCGGAGATAGCCAACCAGACCCCGTCCGGCTCCCATTCGCCGAGTCTTGCAGAGCGGAGGATTCGGTTTTCATCCTGGGGCGATAGGGGGGCGGGAGGAAAGGGGAAGGGCCGGGCAGGTCGGGGAAAGCGGGTGGATTTCCCCGATCAAGCCGAGAAAGCGGCCGGTTGGGTGCGGGCTTCAGGCCGGCTTTGACTGTAAAAAAACGTTTTGCAGGATCCGGACCGCCTCTGCCGGCGAGTCCGGAAATCGGAACAGCGCCTTGTCGTTTTCGGTCAGGTATGCGGCGGCGGAACGGAAGAAAAAGGGAAACGTCGCTTTCCACAAGGGGCCGAGCAGCAGAATCGGGCGGGGGGAAAGCTCGCCGGTCTGGATCTGGGTGGCGCAGAAGGCGATCTCCGACAGAGTCCCGATCCCGCCATCCAGCGCGACCGCGGCGTCGCCCAGGCGGCACAGGGTCAGCAGCCTTTCCCGCGCCGTGGGACATCGGATCTCTTCTTTAATCCAGGGATTGGTGCGGCGGCCGGCGCGGGTCATGGTTTCGCTGGTAACTCCCACCGTGCGGCCGCCGGCTTCGGCCGCGCCGCGGCTGACGGCGGCCATCGTCCCGCCGTATCCGCCGCTGGCGGCGGTCCATCCGCGCCCAGCGATCTGCGCGCCGAGCTCGCGGGCGGCCGCGTACGTCGGCCCATCCTCCGGCAGAAGGGCGGCGCCGAACACGGCGACGACCGGTTTTTTCACTGCGGGGCCGGCCGCTTTGGAATCCGCCATACTATTTCCCCGCTTCCCCATCCCAATCCAGGAGTCGGAAAGGCGGGATGTAGAAGACGTCGGTGGATCCGACGCGGGTCTGGAGATCGTGCGGCGGGCGGGCGAACTGCGAATGGCCGTGCAGCATCCAGCGCGGCTTGGCCCATTCGAGCAGCCAGCGGAACGCTGCGAATCCTTTGTGGGCGGGGTCTTCGCCTTCGTGAATCCCGCGGGCCGGCGAATGGGTGACGAGAATGTCGAGCCGGCGGCCGTAGCGCACTTGGTTGGTCAGCAGCTTGGGTGTCAGCTTCAGCACCCGCCGCCACATTTCGGCCTCGGTGGACTGGTTCTTGGTCGTGGCGCCGAAGCGGAGGCTGCCGCCCAATCCGGCGATCAAAACCCCCTTTGCCTCCAGGGTAGCGCCGTCGATGCTCTCACCGGCGTCGGGCAGGAAGTCGACCTTCCCGGATTCGCGGAAAAATCCCTCGCCGTCGTGGTTGCCCAGGACGTAGTACATCGGGACGTTGAAAACGCTCATCAGGAATTCCAGGTAGTCGAAGGGCAGGTCGCCGCAGCTGACGATCAGATCGACCTTGCCGGTGCGTTCGGGGGCTTGGCAGGTGTTCAAACGCGGGGAGACGTCGTCGCTTACCGCCAAGAGGATCCGCCGGTCCGGGGAGGCCATCAGGATCCGCTTCCTGCAGCGCCCGGACCGGGCCAACGCCGTTCGTAATTCGCCTTCAGCTTTTCGAGGATCGCCTGTTCCAGATCGATGCCGAGGACGGAGGCCAGCTGCAGGAGGTACAGCGCCGTATCGGCGAGTTCTTCCTTCACCGCCGGATCGGCCTGCTCCTCCCACTGGAAGTGCTCCAGCACTTCAGCCGCTTCGAGCACGAGGGACGCCGCGAGGTTGCGCGGGGTTTGCGGGCGGGGGGAATTCTCCTCGTACCAGCCTTTCGACCGGACGAACCGATGCATCTCCTCCGTGAGCTGCTTCAGATCCATGTTCCCGTCCGAATCCCGCCCCGGCGAACCTCGCGGGGAGGGAAAAAATCTCCGCGGCGGATTATACCAGTCCGCCATTCCCCGCGCGGCGCGTTTGCACATGCGCGCGTGCGCAACCGCTCTGGCCGCGGGCCGCGAAAGGAGATATACTGGATTCATCCGATGGAAACGCTTGGGAGGTTTGCATGCCGAAGACCGAACGGGATCGTGAAATCTCGCGCCGACGCCAACGCAGATTGAAAATGCAGTTCCTCCGCCGGCGCTTGGCCGAAGCCAAAGATTCAAAGGCGCGCGCCGCGATCGCGCAAAAAATCCTGCAGATCAATCCGAAGGCCAACGTTTCGGCAAAATGAACCGCATACCGTGCGAACGTTCCGCCGGGAGGGGGGCATGACTTCCGGGGGAGAAAATCCCCGCCGCGCCCCCGCCTTCCGGGAGATCCCGGACGCGCAGTGGAACGACTGGCGCTGGCAGCTCGGCCACCGGCTGAACAAGGCCGACGAGCTGGAGCGCGTGTTTGCGCTCACCGAGAGCGAACGCAAGGCGCTTTCGGCGGCCGGCTTGTTCCGCGTGGAGGTCACCCCGTATTTCGTCTCCCTCATCCGCCCCGACGATCCCCGCGATCCGATCCGGCGCCAGGTGATCCCCACCGCCGAGGAGCTGGTGCCGTTTACGGCGATGATGGAGGATTCGCTCGCCGAGGATAAGCACTCGCCCGTCCCGGGATTGGTCCATCGCTATCCGGACCGGGTGCTGATGCTGGTCACGACCCAATGCGCGTCCTACTGCCGCTACTGCACCCGCTCGCGGATCGTCGGGGATCCGTCCGAGCAGTTCTCCTCGGCCGAATACGAAGAACAGTTGGATTACATCCGGCGCACGCCGCAGGTCCGCGACGTGCTGCTTTCGGGCGGGGATCCGCTGACGCTCGCGCCGAAGGTCCTGGAAAACCTGATCGCCAGCCTGCGGGAAATTTCCCACGTCGAGATCATCCGCATCGGCTCGCGCGTTCCGGTGTTCCTGCCGATGCGCGTCGACGACGAACTGTGCGCGATGCTTTCGCGCTACCACCCGCTGTGGATGAACATCCACGTCAACCACCCCAACGAAATCACCCCGGAGCTGGCGGCGGCGGCCGACAAGCTGACCCGCGCCGGCGTTCCGCTCGGCAACCAGTCGGTTCTGCTGGCCGGCGTGAACGATTGCGTCCATGTCCAGCGGCGCCTGGTCCAGGACCTCCTGCGGATCCGCGTCCGGCCTTACTATCTCTACCAATGCGATCTGGTGGAGGGAGCCGGCCATTTCCGCACCCCGGTCTCAAAGGGAATTGAGATCATCGAAGGCCTGCGCGGGCATACCTCCGGCTTCGCCGTGCCCACCTACGTTGTCGATGCTCCGGGCGGAGGCGGGAAGATCCCTCTCGGACCGAACTACCTGCTAAGCATGTCGGACCGCCGCGTGGCGCTGAGGAATTTCGAAGGCTACATCTCCATCTACGAAGAGCCCCTCGGGTACACGCCGCACGACCCCGCCGCGTGTCCGGATTGCCGAAGCAAGCGGACCGAAGAGGGGCAGAAGGGCGTCACCGGCCTGCTCGACGGGGACGATCTGGCGATCGAACCTCGGGATTGGGGGATAACCCATACCCGCGGGGGAATGGAGCACCGTTTGAACCGGGACTCGGGCAAATGGAATCCGCGCGGGATCGGAGCGCCGCCGGGACCCGGCGGCGGCGCGGAAGCCGGTGCGGCGCAGGACCCCGAGAGTCCGCAAGGGTCCGCAAGGCCTCCCCATCCAAAGGCATAAGGATTGCCGTTGACCGATATTTCATCCAAAGATATGAAAACCGCGCCCAAGGGGGACGACAACGTTCCTCCCCGGCCTGTAGAAGACCCCAACCGCGGAAAAACCGGCAGAAAAAGCGGATTGCGCGTCGCGGTCCTGCATAATTTAAAGAAGCATGCCCCGGCCAACGGCGCCCACCCGGCGGATGCGTTTGCCGAACTTGACAGCGAGGCCAACATTGCCGCTTATGCCGCTGCGTTGCGCGCGGCCGGACACCATGTGATCGGGATCGACGGCAATCCGGACCTCTTCCGCCGGCTTAAGCGCCTAAAAGTCGATATCTGCTTCAATACCTGCGAGGGGTACCGCGGGGACGCGCGCGAGGCCCAGGTCCCGGCGATGCTAGAAATGATTGGAATTCCCTACACCGGCGGCAAGGTCACCTGCCTGGCCAATACGCTCGATAAAGCCGCGACCAAGCGGATTCTCCAAGCCTTCGGCCTCCCGACGCCGCGTTTCCAGGAATTCACGGATGCCGAGCTTCCCTTGGAGGATCCCCTGCGTTTTCCGCTGTTTGTCAAACCGAATCGCGAGGGAACCGGGATCGGCATCGACAGCCAATCCCTGGTGGGCTCCGAATCTCAGCTTCGCGCCAAGGTGGACTACATATTAAAGGAATATGGCCAGACTGCGCTGGTCGAGGAGTACATCCCCGGCCGCGATATCACCTGCGGGCTGGTGGGGAACCTGAGCGCTTTGGAATCCGGCCGGCCGATCCCCGATTTGACGGATCGGCCGAAGACCCCGAGCGGCGGACTGGATTGGGGGGACATCCATATCTTTCCCATCTCCGAAGTGGATCATGCCCGGATCCCGGACATGGATCCGTATTATTCTTATGCGGTGAAGGCGCTGTCGCTTGAAGAATATCCGTATTTCTGCCCGGCGCCGATCCCGGAAGACGTCGCCGATGAAGTCCGCCGGCTGACCTTGGAGACCTTCCGGGTGACCCGGTGCCTGGATTTCGCGCGGGTGGATTTCCGCCTGCACGAAGGGGAGAACCTCCGGCCGTACATCATCGAGATCAACGCCTTGCCCGGCCTGACGCCGATCAGCGACCTAACCCTTTGCGCGCAGGCGGAAGGATGGGAGTATCCCCGGTTGATTCAATCGGTTCTCGCCGCCGGCGCCAAACGGTACGGACTGCTTCCCGCCGAAGGGGAACCGGGCCGACTCGGATGATCCCCTTGCCGGGTCTCAGCGTGGCGGCCAGCCGTCCGGAGGACCGCGATGCGATCGGCGAGATCACCCGGCGGGCCGGGGTGTTCACCGAAGAGGAGCGGGAGTCGGTCTTTGAATTGTTCGACGCGCACCTGCAATCGGACGACTCGGGCTATGAATGGCTCTCTGCGCGGAGAGAGGGTCGTGTGGTGGGGTACGCCTGCTACGGTCCGGCGTCGTTCGCGCAGGGGGCGTACGATTTGTATTGGATCTGCTCCGATCCCGAGGCGCGGGGGGGAGGCGTGGGGCGCAATTTAATCGCGGCGATGGAAGCGGACATCCGCGCACGCGGCGGCCGCTTGCTGATGGTTTGGACCAGCGGAGCCGCCAAGTACCGTCCGGCGGCGAAATTCTACAAGGCAATGGGCTGCCAGCTTTCGGCGCGGATCCGTGATTATTACCAACCGGGAGAGGATTTGGTCGTGTACGTTAAACATTTCTAGCCGTGGTTTTTTCACTTCGCCCCATTTTTCTCCGGCCTTAACCCGCATTCGATTGATTCCCTTGGCGTCTTTGCGCCTTGGTGGTTTGTTCCACCACCAAGGCGCAAAGACGCCAAGGGTTTTTTGTATCTCCTCAGCCCCCCGTCCTTGCCCTTTCCTCACCTCCAACCCCCTCAACCCCTTCCCCCTCTACTGACTTATGTCAGGAGAGGGGGAAGGGGCCAGGGGATAGGGGTGAGGATGGAAAAGAGCAGGATTTCATTTCAATATTGCTGAGGCTGAGGAGATACGGATTTTTTAAAAGGAACGACTTCGGGCGGAGAAATATTTTCATACGTGTGGATTCCTCCAATTCTTTTCGTCCGGTCCGAAAAAATATTTCCTTCGCGGAGCAAATCCGGAACTTCACTGCGGAGTCGAGAAAAAAAATTATTCCATCGCCGCGGAAGGAGCAAAACCGCATCGCGAACCGCGCGAAATGTTAAAAGCGCCCAAAGGCAACTTTAAGATTCAACCCATTGACTTCCCGGTTTTGTCATGTAGAATAAAAATCATAAAGGAGATCGTTCATCCGTTTCGGCGGAAAAACAGGAGAGACATGAGACGATCGACAAAAGAAATCTACAATCCGTACTCGGTCTTGATCCTTCACAATGTAATGAGCGATTGGACTTCGGCGGACATCGAAGCCGCCGAGCAAGCGGTGACCCGGATGAAGTACGGGTTGACGTCGCTTGGCATGGAAGTCACTTCGATCCCCGTTCGGCGCGACATCGAAGGCGCCCTTCAAGGGTTTAACCCCAGAGAGTGCATCATCTTCAATTGGTGTGAAGGCTTGGACGGCGAACCAAACGCCTACGATGCGATCCCGCCGATTCTTGAGCGGCTCGGATTCATCTACACCGGATCGGATGCTTGGTGCCTGAACATCACCGAAGACAAAGTGACCACTAAGGAAATCCTCCGCCGCCATCGAATTCCGACGCCGCAGGCCGCCGTGTATTCGCGCCCGGCGCGGAACGGCTGGGTCCGGTTCCCGGCGCTGGTCAAACCCGCCACCGAACATTGTTCCTTCGGCATCACCCGCGAATCCGTCGTGGATTCTTCCGACGAACTCCGCAAGCGGGTGGAGTACGTGCTGGATACGTACCATTGCAAGGCTTTGGTGGAGGATTTCATCGACGGACCGGAATACAACGTCTCGCTGTGGGGGAACGACCGGCTGGATGTTCTTCCCCTGGCGTGCATCGATTATTCCGTCTTTCCTGATTACCACGACCGGCTGTGCTCCTACGACGCCAAGTGGGATCCGGCATCCGAAGCCTACCTGCTCACCTCGGTGCGCTGCCCGGCCCCGCTGGAGGACGAACTGCGGCGCCGGATCGAAAACGTCTGCCGGCGCACCTACCGCTCGTTGAGATTGCGGGATTACGGCCGTGTGGATCTGCGCGTCCGCGACGGAATCCCCTACGTGGTGGACGTCAACTCGAATCCCGACATCACCATGGAGGGCGGATTCGCCCGCTCCGCGCGCGCGGCCGGATACGACTACGGCCAGGCGATCGCGCGGATCCTTGAGCTGGCCGTTGCCCGCAGCGCCATTCCGGCCGAAATTCCGGAATCGGTGATGGCGATGGCCTGACCGCCCGACCCCGGAAAAACCCCGCTTCCCGCGGGGTTTTTTTTTATCCCCCGCCGATCCGGCGGAAGCCGCGGCCCGGAAAATTGGTACAATCGCAAAGCAAGACGGCGGATGTATGCAGCAACTTTCCCTTTTCCGATCGGACTGTCTGACGGTCACGCAAATCAACCGGTTGGCGCGTTCCACTCTGGAACGCGAACCCCTCCTGCAGGACGTTTGGGTCGGCGGAGAGGTTTCCGGCGTATCGCGGCCGGCCTCAGGGCATTTGTATTTCACCCTAAAGGATTCCGCCGCCTCCCTGCGCTGTGTGATGTGGCGCGACGCGGCGGCGCGGATCCCGCCTCCGCGCGAAGGCGAGGCCGTCGAAGCCCATGGGCGCATCAGCCTTTACGAGGCCGGCGGCCAATATCAATTGTATGTCGACACCCTTCGGCTCGCCGGGCAGGGCGAATTGTTCGCCGAATTCCTGCGCTTGAAGGCGAAATTGGAATCCGAAGGCTTGTTCGATCCGCAGCGCAAGCGGCCGATTCCGCGCTGGCCGGCCCGAATCGCGGTCGTCACCTCGCCGATCGGCGCCGCCTGGCGCGACGTGCAGACCGTTCTGGCGCGCAGGTTCCCCCTCGCCGAAGTGCTGTTCGCGCCCGCGGTGGTGCAGGGGGAGGAGGCCCCGCCGCGGTTATGCTCAGCCCTGCGCGCGGCCGATCGTGCCAAAGCGGACGTGGTCTTGCTGGTCCGCGGCGGCGGAAGCATCGAGGATTTGTGGGCGTTCAACGACGAGGAGCTGGTCCGGACGGTCGCCGCCATGCAAACCCCCGTCGTTACCGGAGTGGGGCATGAGACGGATTTCACCCTGGCGGATTTCGCGGCCGATTTGCGCGCGCCGACTCCTTCCGCGGCGGCGGAGCTTGTTTCCCCGGATCGGGCGGACCTCGTCCAGGAAATCCGCCGCAGCCGGCGGCGCCTTGCGCTGGCGGTGGAATCCGCCCTGCGCGCGAAGTGCGAACTCCTGTATTCGACGGAGATCCGAATGCGCGGCGCCTCCCCGGTCCACCGCCTGCAAAACATCCGCCAGCAGATCGACGAACTGACGCGCCGGGCGGAAGCGTCGATCCGCAACCGGGTCTCGCTCCGGCGCACGGCTTTGCAGGGTTTGGCGCGGGTGCTGGAAGGGATGGGGCCGGCGGGCGTGCTCGACCGCGGATATGCCTTGGTGCGGCGGGCCGACGACGGCCGCCTGGTGCGGTCCGTCGTCCACGCCCCGGCGGGGACGATGCTTCGCGTGCAGGTGAAGGACGGGGACTTCCGCGCCCGTTCGGAGGGCGCGGAAAATTCCGCGGCCGCCCGCTGAGCGGAAGGCCGCCGCCGGCGCCGCAAAGGAGCTTGGAAATGCCCCCCAAATCGAAAAAATCCCCGGACCGGGGACCGAGCTATGAGAAATCATTTTCCGAACTGCAGGAGATCGTCGCCAAACTCGAAGCCGGCGACCTGCCCCTGGAAGACGCCCTGACGCTGTACGAACGGGGCCAAGCCCTGGCGAAAACCTGCTCGGATCTGCTTGAGAAGGCGGAATTGCGGATCCGGGAATTGGGAAAGGCCGCCGCGGAATCCACTCAGCCAGATTGACGGGAGCATTCGGCGAACCATGGAGATACTGCAGAACCGGGTGTTGCATTGCGTGTTGGTCGCGTGGTTGATCGCGCAATCCAGCAAGCCGTTCATCCAATATCTGCGCACGCGGGAATGGGGGTGGCACTGGTTTTTCAGCGCGGGCGGCATGCCGTCCACCCATTCGGCCGTGATCGTCGCGGCGACGACCTCCATCGGGGCGCTGTTGGGATTCGACTCGCCGGTCTTCGCCCTCAGCGTGGCGATCTGCATGATCGTGCTGTACGACGCGGCGGGAGTCCGGCGCCAGGCGGGGGAGCACGCGCGGGTGATCAACGCCATCATCGACGATCTGGCCCACGGCCACCCCTTAAAGGAGGAAAACCTGAAGGAATTGCTCGGACACACGCCGGGCGAAGTGATCGTCGGCACGGTTGTCGGGGTCACCGTCGCCGTGTTGATGATGGCCGATGCGGGTTGGTGAACCGCTCCGCCGGATTCCACGGCCCTTTTTCATCATTTGCGGCACAAAGGCGAAAGGCGAATTAACTGCAGGATCGATCGCCTGCCCGGGCGAGGGGATCGTTGAAGGAACGCCGACGGAGAAAGGGGGAATGAGGATTGTGGGCGTTTGGCGTCTTAGCGGTGTAGGAACTTCGATTGCAGGGAGCGCAATGCGCCCCGCGCTTCCGGCGAACCGATGAGAAGGCTGGCCGCCCCGAATATGCCCGTCCCGGCCAGAAGCCCTCCCAAGCCCTGAATCCAAACCGACAAGTGTCCGGCGGCGCCGATCCATATCCAGAGCGCCGCGGCCATGACCGCCGAGGCGAGCGCGGTGCGTGCGAGGCTCAGCCACGCCGTGCGGTCCATCAACCGCCGGATCCGCCGGCGCAACAGGAGGATCAGGGCCGACATTTCGGCGATTGTCGCCAGCGAATTCGCCAGCGCCAATCCGCCGTGCGGCATCCAGCCCAGGCGCGGAAACAGGGAGATCAGCAGAAGACTCAGCGCGACGTTCAGCGCCATTCCGCCGATGCTGACCGCGACGGGAGTGGCCGTATCCTGCATGGCGAAGAACGTGCGGTTGAGGACTTCCAGCAGCGAATGCGCCACCAGGCCGATGGCAAAGAATGCCAGGGCCCAGGCCACCATGTCGGTGGAGCGGGAGTCGAAGGCGCCGCGCTCGAAAATCATCCGGACGATCGGCCGCCCGAGCAGGATCAATCCGGCCGCGGCCGGCAGGGCGAGGAAAAAGATCCCCCGCAGGACCGAGGCGACGGTCCGGCGCAGCAGATCGATTTCCCCGCGGCCGGCCTGGGCCGAGAGGGTCGGGAAGGCCGCCGTCCCGGCGGCCTGCGCCACGGCAATCTCCGGCATCAGCATCAGGGCGAAGGCCAGCGCGATCGCGGACTGACTGCCCTCCGGCAGGGAGGAGGCGAGGATCGTGTTCACCAGCAGATTCAATTGGATGGCGGATTGGCCGACCGCCCGCGGAACCATCAACCGCGCAACGTTGCGCAATGCGGAGTCGGCGGTCTCGAGAAGGAACCGGTACGCCGGCCGCAGGGAGACGAGCGCGGGCAGCTGCACGGCGAGATGCATCACCGCGCCCCCGACCACCCCCCACGCCAGGCCGAAGATTCCCAGCGCCGGTGCGAGCCACAGCGTTCCGGCGATCCAGCCCAGCGAATAAAACATCGGCGCCAGCGCCGAAAGGAAAAAGCGGTGGTGGGCGTTGAGAATGCCCATCGCCAGCCCGCTGATCCCGAAGACCGCCGGGCATACCAGCAGGATCCGCAGCAGGCTGATGGTCGTGTGAATCTGCGGCGGATCCGTGTATCCCGGCGCAATCACGAACCGGACCAGCGGATCGGCGAAGACGGCGCACAGCCCGGAAACCGCCGCCAGCAGGACGAACACCCAACTGCCGACGGCCGAGGCCAGAAGGTCGGCTTGCCGGCGCTTGTCCTCGATTAGGAACGCGGTGTAGGTGGGGATGAAGGCCGACGCCAGCGCGCCGCCGGCCATCAGGTTGAAGAGGAACTCCGGCAGCCGGTTGGCCGCGACGAACGAATCGTAATCCGCGCCGGTGCCGAAGGCGTGCGCGACGACGATGCTTCGAATCAGCCCGACGGCCTGTGAAAGAGCCAGGCCGATCATGACCACCAGGGCGGAGCGGCGGATGGATCGGGTGGGGGCGGCGGTCGGGGCCATGAGCGGGATTATAGCAAGAACGACGCCGGAAGGATGGAGCGCATTTTCGCCGCAGGGATGCGAAGGCCGCCGAGGGAAGTATTCCATGCCGGCGTTCTTTTCTGCTTCGAATACGAAACCCGCATTCCATTTGGCAGAAACCGGCCGGCTTACTTCCCCCGAACGGTTGCCTTTCGAAAAAAACTCATCCCCTATCCGCCGCCGCGGATTCCTCCACCCAAACCGGGCGGATGCGTCAACCGTTACCGCAATCTCCCTGTTCCGATCCGCCGGCCGGATCGAAGGGCGCATCCGATGATACAATCCCTGCGTAGAGTAGAATATGCGCCCGAAAACGGCGGGCTTCCGACCGACGGGAATCCGTTTTGACGAACTTTCCAGAAAGGCGGCTTAACGATCCTTGACCGAGATAACTCCCCCCAAAGCTCAGGAAATCCACTCCAACAGCGTCGAGGACCTTGTCAACCAACTCGACACCCACATTCACAAAGGCCTCGGCGCCGATCAGGCCCGGGAACGGTTGGAGAAGGTCGGCCCGAACGAGCTTAAGGAACGGCCCCGGCCCGGCTTCCTGCATCTGCTCCTGGCGCAATTCAACAACTTCCTGATCATGCTGCTGATCGTGGCCGCCGGGGTGTCCATGCTCCTGGGAGAGTACGTGGACGCAGCGGCGATCCTGGCGATCGTCGTCCTCAACGCCGTTTTGGGCGTGGTTCAGGAATCGCGGGCGGAGAAAGCCCTGGCCGCATTGCGCAAGATGGCGGCCCCGAACGCAATGATTGTCCGGGACGGCGCGCAGATGCTGATCCCCTCGCGCGAGCTGGTTCCCGGCGACATTGTCCTGCTCGAGGCGGGCAACTACGTTCCCGCCGACCTGCGCTTGGTGGAAAGCGTCAACCTGAAGATCGACGAATCCGCGCTGACCGGAGAATCCCAGCCGGTCCACAAGGATTCGGGGGTGGTGCTGGACAAAGACATTCCCATCGGCGACCGGACCAACTCGGCCTTCATGAGTTCGATGATCACCTACGGGCGCGGGCGCGGATTGGTCGTGGCGACGGGGATGCACACCCAAATCGGCATGATCGCCCAGATGCTGCAAACCTACGAGGAGGAGCCGACCCCGCTGCAGCGGAGGTTGGACGACCTGGCGCGCACGCTGGGCGTGGCGGCGCTGGCGATCTGCGGGGGGATCTTCCTGTACGGCATCCTCCGCGACACCTCCCCGGGAGTGATCCTCGCCCAGGGCGTCGGGGCCTACCTGGCCGCCCACCGATCCGAGATCGTCGAATTGTTCATGACCGCGGTCAGCCTGGCGATCGCGGCCGTGCCGGAAGGACTGCCGGCGGTGGTGACGATCTGCCTGGCGCTCGGGATGCAGCGGATGGTCGGCCGGCACGCGCTGATCCGCAAGCTGGCGGCGGTGGAAACGCTGGGCAGCGCGACGGTGATCTGCTCCGACAAGACCGGAACCCTCACCCAAAACGAGATGGCCGTCACCCACGGCTGGGTGAGCCGGGCCGAGTTCACCGTCGAGGGCACGGCCTGCCTGACCGAGGGCTGCTACCGCCGGGGAGAATCGGCGTTCGAGCCGGCCCGCGATCCGGATGCGTTCCTGCTCCTGCGGGGGGCAGCGCTGTGCAACGACGCGCGGCTCGAGGAAAGCGGCGAATCCGAAGGCGAGAAAACCTGGCGCATGATCGGCGATCCGACCGAGGGGGCCCTGCTGGTTGCGGCGGCGAAGGCGGGTCTGCAACGCGAAGCGCTCGAACGGGAAGCCCCCCGGGCGGGCGAGGTCCCGTTCGACTCGGCGCGCAAGCGCATGACGACGATTCATCCCGTCCGGGGAAAGGACGGTTCCGGCTGGATTGCTTTCATGAAGGGGGCGCCGGACGTCGTCCTGGATCTGTGTACCCGGATCCGGGAAGACGGAAGCGATGTGCCGCTGACGCCCGAGCGGAAGCAGGCGGTGCTGGACGCCAACCACGGCATGGCGCGGCGCGCCCTGAGGGTCCTCAGCGTGGCCTGCCGGTCGTTATCCGAAAAACCCGATACCGAGGATGCGGAGGGGCTGGAACGGGAGATGGTGTTCGTCGGCATGCTGGGGATGATCGATCCGCCGCGGCCGGAAGTCGCGGCTGCGATCCGCACCGCCCGCGCAGCCGGATTGCGGACGGTGATGGTGACCGGCGACTACCCCGACACGGCGCGGGCGATCGGCGAGCAGATCAACCTCCTCGGAAAGGGGCAGGAGGTGCTGCCGGGCTCGGAGCTGGATGCGCTGAGCGACGCCGAAATCTCGGATCGGGCCGAGCGGGTCGGCGTGTATGCCAGGGTTTCGCCCCAGCACAAGGTCAAGATCGTCGAGGCCTTGAAATCCCGCGGCCATGTGGTGGCGATGACCGGCGACGGGGTGAACGACGCCCCGGCCCTGAAACGCTCGGATATCGGGATCGCAATGGGGATCACCGGCACCGACGTCTCGAAGGAGACCGCCGACATGGTGCTGACCGACGACAACTACGTCAGCATCGTTTCGGCGATCGAGGAAGGCCGGATCATTTATTCCAACATCCGGAAATTCGTCTACTATCTGATCTCCTGCAACATCGGGGAGATCCTGATCGTCCTGTTTTCCATGGTCGGCGGGCTTCCTTTGCCCCTCCGGCCGATCCAACTGCTGTGGCTGAACCTGGTGACCGACGGCGCGCCCGCGCTGGCGCTGGGGATGGAGAAAGGCGAACCGGACGTGATGCGGCGACCGCCTCGGCCGCCGAAGGAGCCGATCATCAACCGCGAGATGACGGCGGGCATCGCGGTTCAGGCTTTGGTGATGACGGCGGCGGTGTTAAGCGCGTTCCTGTACGGGCTGCAACGGTATCCTGGGAACCTGGCAGGCGCCCAAACGGTGGCGTTCGCCACGCTGGTCCTCTCCGAACTGCTGCGGGCGTACACCGTTCGCTCCGAGCGCATGTCCGTGTTCCAGATCGGGTTGTTCACCAACCGGTGGATGCAGGCCGCGGTCGTGAGCTCTCTGCTGCTCCTCTTGGCGGTGATCTACATCCCCTTTTTCGACCCGATTTTCAACACCGTCGCGCTCGACCTGCAGGATTGGCTGGTTTTGTTCCCCTTCGCCTTGGCCTCGTCGCTTGCCGCCGAGTTGATGAAGGGGATCTTCCGCCGGGGTTCGAATGCGCGGCGGCCGGCCGCCTCCTCCGAGTAGAATCACAAGAGCCGGGGACGCCGACCCCGGCTCTCGAAAAGGAGGAGAAGAAGAGAGAATTGCCCTTCTGTTATGTAGATTAACACATCCGTCGAAAAAATGCATGCTCGATGTCCGACGGAAAACCTACGAATGCCCTACGCCGCGCCCGTTTTAACCTTTCCTTAACACCCAGCCGATAGGAGAACGGCCCTTCCCTGCCGCAACCATGGATACTTGGCGGATCCTCTTGTCCGCGTCTCCGCTTCTGGCCATCCTCCTGCTGATCGCGGGATTGCGCTGGAACCTGATCCGAACCGGCCTCGCCGTTTGGTGCTTGACCCTTGCGCTTGCGGCGGCGGCTTTTGAAGCAGGATCCGCGACCCTCGCCGTCTCACAAGCCAAAGCGCTGTTGTTGGCGCTGGACGTCCTGCCCATCGTCTGGGGGGCGCTGTTGTTCTATTCGGTCTGTTCGGAGGCCGGGATCATCCGGGCCGTCGGGGACGGCTTGGCGGACGCCGTTCCCCGGAAAAGCCTGCGCGGACTGCTCCTGGCTTGGGCCTTTGCCTCCTTTCTGCAAGGCGCGGGAGGGTTCGGCGTTCCGGTGGTGGTCACGGCTCCGCTGATGGTCGCGTCCGGCTTCTCCCCGATCCATGCGGTGGTGCTTCCTTTCCTCGGGCATGGCTGGGCGGTAACCTTCGGATCGCTCGGGGCATCCTTCCAGGCGCTGATGTCGGCCAGCGGGTTGGGATGTGAAGCGCTGGCGGCGCCGTCGGCCGCAGTTCTCGGAATATTGTGTTTGCTGACGGGCTTCCTGATTGGCGCGTCGGTCGCCGCGAAGGGTGAATTCCTGCGCCTGTCGCCCGTTATCCTCCTTGCCGGATCGGCGATGGCCGGAATGCAGTATTTCCTGGCGGCGTCCGGCTTTTGGCAGATGGCTTCGCTGGGAGGCGGTTTGGTTGGGATACTCGTCCTGCTTGCCGCCGGGCGGCTGATGCGCGGGAGGGACGCCCCGGCGCCTGGAAAACGGGACAGCAAATTTCTCATGGGATTATCGGGCTACGTCCTGCTGGCGGCGATCGTGCTGTGCGCGCGATGGATCGGCCCCCTGCGCGACGCGCTGGAATCCTGGCAAATGCGGTTTTCGCTTCCGGCGGCGGCGACCGCGCTCGGGCACGAAACCGCCGCCGGCGAGGTGCTCCGGATTGCGCCGCTGGCGCACCCCGGGACCCTGTTGCTGTATGCCTCGCTCGCCGTGTTCCTCGCGTTTTCCGCGCGGCGCTGGTATCCTCCGGATGCGGCGGGAAAGATCCTCCGAACGACCTTCGGCCGGGCGCTTCCGGCCTCGGCCGGAATCCTGCTGATGACCGGGATCTCGACGATGCTTTCGTATTCCGGGATGACCGCGCGCTTGGCGGACGGGCTGGCCGCTACCCTCGGCGCCGCGTTCCCCGCCTGCGCGCCGTGGCTGGGCGCGGCCGGGGCTTTCCTCGCCGGGAGCAACACCAATTCCAACCTTTTGTTTGCCCCGCTGCAGCAGCAGGTAGCTCGGACGATCGGCGCGGAGGAAAAGATCCTCCTGGCGGCGCAGACCGCCGGAGGCGCCGTGGGTTCCGTGCTCTCGCCGGCGAAGGTCGGGGTCGGAACCGCCGCGGCGGGGGTTTCCTTGAGGGAAGGGGACGTAATCCGACGTTTGCTGATCCCGGCCGCGTTGTTGCTGACGGCGGCGAGCGGATTTGCCGTCTTCTTGGGTTAACCCCGCACCACTTGACCCTCACAAAAAAAAAGAATGGACATCTCCCCGTCATCCCCACATCATCGCCCCCGATGATGTGGGGAGGACGGGGAAGGGAAAGACGGGCATCATTGCAGGCCTGAGGAGAACTTGATACGATTGGTTCCCGGGCCGCATCCGCCCACTCCGTATCCCCCAAAACCAGAGACGGTTTGTGAGGAATCGGCGCCTATGGAAGAACCCGTCTTTGTCCTGATCACGGAACCGTTCTCCGCCGAGATCGTCGACCAACTGCAGGCGATCTCTCCGCGGCTTGAGTTGCACGTCCACCCTGCGAACAAACTCGAAGAGGTTCCGCCCTCCCTGCTGGCGCGGGCCGAGGTGCTCTACACCCTGCGGATCGTTCCCGCGCCGGAGCAGGCCCCGAACCTGAAATGGATCCAATTTCATCAGGCCGGCCTGGACCGCTTCGCCGATTCCCCCATCCTTCATCGGGGAGTCGAATTCACCTCGCTTTCGGGCGCGGCCGCGCCCCAGATCGCCGAGTACATCGTGATGATGCTGCTCGCGCTGGGGCACCGCCTGCCGGATCTTCTCGGGGCCCAGGCCGCCCGCGAATGGCCGCGCGATAAGTGGGAAAAGTTCGCGCCGCGCGAGCTGCGAGGTTCGACGGTCGGGATCGTGGGCTATGGCAGCGTCGGGCGCGAAACGGCCCGCCTGTGCAACGCCTTCGGGGCCAGGGTTCTTGCGGTCAAGCGCGACGTGATGGCCCCCGATGACGGCGGCTACTCTCCGGAAGGCGTAGGGGATCCGGAGGGGAGAATCCCGGCCCGCATCTACCCGCCGCAGGCGGCCAAGCGGATGCTGGCGGAATGCGATTTCGTGATCGTCTGCGCGCCGCTGACCTCCGCCACGCAGGCTTGGTTCGGCGCGGAGATGATCGCGGCGATGCGCGAAGGGGCCTGCCTGGTGGGAATCTCGCGGGGCGGAATCATCGACGAGGCGGCCCTGCGCTCCGCCTTGGCCGAGGGCAAACTCCGCGGGGCGGCGCTGGACGTGTTCGCCCGCGAGCCGCTCCCGGCCGAGGATCCGCTGTGGGAGTCGCCGCGCCTGTTCCTGACGCCGCACATCGCAGGCCATTCCCCGCTCTACGATGCCCGGGCGTCGCTGGTGTTCGCCGAAAACCTGCGCCGCTATCTTTCCCGCCAGCCGCTCGTCAACCGGCTGGATCCGCAGAGAGGGTATTAGAACCCCGAATGATTCACGGGGCAATTTTGGATTACGGATCGACACTGATCACGTTCGACGGAGATGTCGCCGAAGTGCGCGGCCGCGCGCACCGGGCGATGCTGGAGCGCCTGCGCCGCGAAGGTCTGCCGTTGCGCGAAGCGTCCTTCCTCAACCGGTTCGCGCGGAAGTTCGACGAATACGACCGCAAGCGCAACGCCGACCACCGGGAACCCACGGCCTTCGCGGTGCTGGCGGCGGTTCTCGAGGCGGAGGGGCATCCCGCCCAGCCGGCCGACCGGATCCGGCGGGCCCTGCGGGCGATGTACGAAGTGTACGAGTCGCACTGGAAGCTGTTCCCCGACACCCTTCCCGCGCTGGAGCGGATCCGCGCCTCCGGCTTGCGCCTGGCGATGCTCTCCAACGCCTCCGACGAAGAAAACGTCCGCACGATGCTGGAGGGTCACGGATTGAAGTCCTTCTTCGATCCGGTGGTCATCTCCGCCGCGATCGGAATCCGCAAGCCGGATCCCCGGGCGTTCTGGCCGATCCTGGCGGCTTGGAAAATCCCGGCCAGTGAACTCGTGATGGTCGGGGACCAATTGGGCAAAGATGTCCGCGGGGGCCTGGGGCTGGGCATGCGGACGATCTGGCTGACCACGGAAAAGGATTCGTCCACCAACAAGCCCTTGCGGAGAAAGGTCGTCCCCGACGCCCAGGTGAAAACCATCGGCGAGGCCGCGGCCCTGCTGGTGCATTGGAGGGGGCAGGCCTGACGATGAACCTTTCCGATTGGGACGGCGCATACCGCGGCGACCGCAGGATCTGGGGCCGGGGTCCGAGCGAAACGGCGCTCGCCGCCGGAGAATACTTTTCCGAGGCGGAGTTTGCGACTGCGGGCAAGCGTCTGCTGGAGATCGGCTGCGGATACGGGTGGGATTCCTTTTTCCTCGCCTCCCGGTGGGGTTTGTGCGTGACGGCCGTCGATCCCTCCCCGGCCGCGGTGGCGATGGCCCGTGCCGAGGGTCCGGAGCATGGGCGGCCGGCGGTGGAGTTCCGCACGGCCCGCTTTCAGGATCTCGCCGACTCCCCGTACGACCTGGTCTACGCCTCGAACCTTTATCAAATTCTGCCGCCGGAGGAGCGAGAGCAATTCCCGCAGGCGGTGGATTCGCTTCTTATGCCGGACGGATTGTTGATCCTCGGCCCCCTTTCTAGCCGCGATCCCGAGCATGCCGGGAATGGAGCGGCGGTCCCCGGAGATCCCAATTCCCGGATCGATCGGACGTACGTCCACATCAGCGACCGGGCCGAGCTGGAAACCGCCTTCCCCTTTTTGGAGTTCCAGAAGTTTTTCGAACAGGAATACCTCGAGAGCCGGGCGGAGGGGGCGGACCACCATCACATTTCCTGGATCCTGATCGCCGGTCGGAAGTCCGCGGGCGGCGGCAAAGGCTGATCCGATGTTGGCGCGCATCGCGGGAATTCCGATCGTCGGCCAGGGGTTGCGCAAAGCGGGAAAAGCGTTGCGCGGGTGGCGGAACGCGCGGCGGATCCGCGGCGCCCTGGGCCGTTCCCCGCTGCGGATCGTAATCGGCGCCTCGGCGACGTTCGATCCGGGCTGGATCCCGACCGAAATCGAGGCGTTGAACATTCTGCGCGAGGAGGATTGGGCGCGGTTCTTCGAACCCGGGTCGATCGACGCCATGCTAGCCGAGCACGTTTGGGAGCACCTTACCGCAGAGGAGGCTCTGCGCGGCGCGGAGTTGTGCCGCCGCTACCTCAAGCCCGGCGGATACCTGCGGATCGCCGTCCCCGATGGCTGTCATCCGGATCCGGACTATATCCGCTGGGTGGAGCCGGGCGGAAGCGGGGCGGGGGCAACGGACCATAAGGTCCTCTACACGCACCACAGTGCGAAGGCCCTCTTCGAACGGGCGGGATTCCGGGTGCGGCTGTATGAATTCTTCGACGAGGCCGGCCGTTTCCATTGCGACGAATGGTCTCCGGCCGACGGAATGATCCACCGTTCGAAGCGGTTCGACAAGCGCAACCGCGGGGGGAAGCTGGCCTATACGTCGATCATTCTCGATGCGGTGACTCCCTCGCCGGCCGTCCTTGTCCCCCCAATCCCGGGGGAGGGCGGCCGAACCCGCCCCGGAGCGGGCGGCGGCAGGCCGGATGAGGGGAGTGCCGGATTCCGAAAGGCGGCACGCCGTGCAGGATGAATCCCAACTTGCCGCGAAGCAAAACGCTTTGTTCTCGATCCTGAAGGACATGGGATCGGTGCTGGTCGCCTATTCCGGCGGCGTGGACAGCAGTTATCTGCTGTGGGCCGCGGTGCGGGCGCTCGGAGCGGGGAAGGTGACCGCCGCGACGGCCCGGTCGCCGATTTACGTCGAGCAAGATGAGGAATCCCTGCGGGCGCTTCCCCGCGAGCTTGGAATCCGGCATCTGTTCCGGGACGTGCGGCAACTCGAGGACGAGGTTTTCACCCATAATCCGCAGGACCGGTGCTATTACTGCAAACGCGGCGTGCTGGAGTCGTTCGCGGAATTGGCCCGCCGGGAAGGGATCGATTGGGTCGTCGAGGGTTCCAACCGCGACGACCTGGGCGACTACCGCCCCGGCGAACGGGCGGCGCGCGAGGCGGGAACGCGCAGTCCGTTGTGCGAGGCGGATCTGGCCAAGGCCGAGATCCGCGGATTGGCCCGCCGCGCGGGACTCGCGGCGTGGGATAAGCCGGCCGAATCCTGCCTGGCGACCCGGTTCCCCTACGGGGCGCGGATCACGTCCGAAGGATTGCGGCGCGTGCGGGAAGCCGAGGCGGCGCTCAAGGCGATGGGGTTCCACGATGTGCGCGTGCGGGATTACGGGGCGATGGCCCGCGTGGAAGTGGCGCCGGAGGAAATCGCCCTCCTTGCGTCGCCGGAAACCGCCGCCCAAGCGGCGGCGGCCCTGCGGCGCGCCGGATACGCTTACGTCGCCGCCGACCTGCAGGGGTATCGGCGGGGAAGTCTAAACGAGACGCTCGGCCCTTCGGCCGGAGAGGGACGCCATGGATAGCAACCGGGTGCGCGAACTGCTGGAGCAGGTCCGCAGCGGAAGATTGAGCGTGGAGGATGCCTTCGCCGGCATCAAAGACCTGCCGTACGAGGATCTCGGATTCGCGCGGATCGACACCCACCGCGCGCTGCGCAAGGGATATCCCGAGGTGATCTTCTGCCCGGGAAAAACCGTCGACCAGATCGCCGCCATCTTCGAGCGCGTGGCCCAAGGCGAAGGCCGGGTGATGGCGGCGCGCGCTTCCGCCGAGGCGGCCGAAGCCATCCGCAGAAAATTTCCGCAGGCCGTCCATCATGCGTCGGCGCGAATCGTCACCCTCGGGGAGACCGCACCCTCCGGGAAGGGGACGGTCCTCGTGCTCAGCGCCGGAACGGCCGACATCCCCGTCGCGGACGAGGCGGCGGTGACCGCCGAAACGCTCGGCAGCAAAGTCGAGCGGCTGTTCGACGTCGGCGTGGCGGGAATCCACCGTTTGCTGGACCGCCGCGAAACGCTGTTTTCGGCCAATGTGCTGATCGTCGTGGCCGGAATGGACGGCGCGCTGCCCAGCGTCGTCGGCGGGCTGGTCAGCCGGCCGGTGATCGCGGTCCCCACCAGCGTCGGATACGGGGCTTCCTTCGGCGGATTGGCCGCGCTGCTGACGATGCTCAACTCCTGCGCGCCGGGCGTGACCGTGGTGAATATCGACAACGGGTTTGGCGCCGGATTCTCCGCGCATCTAATGAACCAATAAGAGGAGCCGATCGGGATTGCTCCCAGCCGAAACCGCCCATCCCCGGCGCGGGAGATTGCTTCGCCGCCTTCGGCGTCTCGCAATGACAACATGGAATCCCCCACGGGCGGCGCGGATGCGTCCTCTTCCGGTAATCCTGGCCATCCTGAAAAATCCAGCAATCCTGTCCCGGATGTCTTCCTCCTTCGCCAGCCGAAACCTCCCATCCCCGGCGGGGGAGATGGCTTCATTCCATCCCGTGGTAGCGCCGGGCGAAGAGGGGCCGCAGAGGCATTTCTCCATACCTTGTCGTCCTGCTTTGCGTATATACCCATGAGCCTTGCCTTTCGGGCTCGCCGTCCGGCGGTCATGGAATGAGCAAACGCCGGTCATGGGGATGGATGTTTTCGTCTATAATAAGCCAATATGAACAGCACGCCGCGCCTAAACCGGTTTTTGTTTGTTGCCTTCATTTTCCTTTCCTTCTGCGTGGGAAGCGCCGCGTTGTTCTCGCCGCAGGTCCGCAGTCTGTCGTATGCCCCCCTGCGGGATTCCCTGTTTCCCAATTTTTACCTGAATCCCCAAGCCGGAAAACCGGTGACCCTGCTCGTCGCTGTCCCGTCTGCTTTGGAGAATTGGGTCAAGGATTCCACGGCCGATTTCTCCAGCCAGAATCCGCTGATCACCGTCGAGCTGACCGTGGTCCGGGGCGTGGATGCCGGCCGGCGGCTGAACGTAATGACCGGGATTCCGGACGTGTGGATCGCCGAATCGGACTGGACCCGGACGGCGGCGGGCGGAATCCCGTTCGAAACCGAGGGGTGGGTCGTCGCGCAGGATTCCTTCGTCTGGACGGTTTGGTCCGGATCGCGGGCCGATGCGCTTTCCCAATTGGATTGGGGATCCATTTCCCGGCTGGCCGCTTCCGATCCGCAGTTCCGTCTGGCGGTTCCGCCGGAAGGAAGCGTGGAGGGGATGGGCGGATGCCTTTCGGCGGCCGCGGAATATTTCCAGCAATCCGTGCTGACGGCGGATCAGATCAACGACGCATCCTTCCAAAGATGGAAGTCGGAGTTGTTGGAGTCGGTCCCGGATCTGAAGCGCAATCCGTTCGACCAGCTGACCAGCCGCCCCCCGCAGGCGGATGCGGCCTTTCTGCCCCTCAGCGACGGCCGCCGCCTGGACGGGTCGGCGTTCCTCCTGCAGGCCCCGCAATCCGCGGCGGTTCTTAATTTCACCTTTTATATCCGCTCTTCCTGGCTGGAGATCGAGGATTGGGAGGCGGAGTTGCAGCGCCAAGCGGCGGAGAAATTCCGCGCTCATTTATTAAGCGGCGGCGTGCAGGGCGGATTGGCGGCGCACGGCCTGAGCGGCCCCGGGGCGGATTTCCCCAACCCCGTCCGCCCGGCGGATGAGCACGCCGTCTATGCCCTGCAGTTCTGCTGGAGTCGTCAAGGAGGGAATGCATGAAGCGCCTGATCGCAGTCATCCTCGGAGTGAGCGTGTTCGCGGCGGCCTGCAGCATCATCGGCGAAGCCAAACCCAAGGACGCCGTGGAGATCAGCATCACCTACGCGCCCGAGAGCGAACTGTACTTGAAGGAAGCCGTCGAAGCCTTCAACCAAACCTCGGCCGCCGGCAAGAATCCCGTCACCAACCAACCCTACGCGGCCGGCGAGAAGCCGGTCTGGGTGACCGGAGGCTCCGGATCCTCGGGCACGGTGGCGCAGGGGATCATCAACGCCATCCTGGCGCCCAACAACGAAAACGTCGCCCGGCCGACGATCTTCAGCCCGTCGGTCAGCCATTGGCTGGCGCTGGTGAACTACCAGACGGGCCGGGAGATCTTCACCCTCTCCGACTGCCCGCCGACCGCGCTCGCCCCGGTGGTGATGGCGATTTGGGAATCGCGCCTGCGGGCGATCCAAAACAAAAACGGCGGCCGGCCGGTGGGATGGGAGGAGCTCCTGGAAGTGATGAACTCCCCCAACGGCTGGGCGGATTACGGCATCGGCGGGAACCGCACGACGGTCTACTACGGACACACCGATCCCTACATCAGTTCGACGGCGATCTCGACTCTGATCGCGGAATTCTACGCCAGCGCCATGTACAATGCCGGCGCCGGCGATATCCGCCGCTTGACCATGGACCTGGTGCAGGACGAGGAGGTGCAGGCGGGCGTGCGCCGGATCGAGAGCCTGATCAAGCACTACTCCTCGCGCACGACCGAGTTCAAGGAATACATCGCCCAGGGCCCGGAATACCTGGATTTCGTGGCGCTGGAGGAGAACGATCTGATCTTCATCAACCAGGGCAAGACCCAATACAAGCCGCCGGAGAAGCTGGTGGCCTTGTATCCGAAGGAAGGGACCTTCTGGCACGAGCATCCGTTCGCCGTCCCCAACGCGGATTGGGTGACCGAGGAACAGCGGACGGCCGCGAAACTGTTCACCGACTACATCCTCGGCGAAACGGTCCAGCGCAAGGTGCTGGAGAACGGATTCCGGCCGGTTAACGCCAGCGTTGCGATCGGATACCCGATCGTCGCGGAACTGGGGGTGGATCCGAACCAGCCGGCGACCGTCCTGAACGTGCCCGACCCGGACGTGATCGCCGCCGTCCAAGCCAGCTGGCAGTACGTGAAGAAGCAGGGCGACATCCTGCTGGTGATCGACCGCTCCGGCTCGATGGAAGGCGATAAGATCGAGCAGGTGAAGCAGGCGGCGGTGCTGTTCCTGGACAAGATGCCCAAGCAGAACCGGGTCGGATTGACGATCTTCAACGATACGGTGCTGGAATTGGTGCCCCCCGGGCTGGTGGAGGAGGTCAGCAACCGGATCGCCACGCAGATCTACGCCCTGGAGGCGGTCGGCGGCACGGCGCTGTACGACACGCTGATCCTGACCATCGACGAATTGATGGCCACGGCCCCGGCAGAAGGGGAAGACCGGATCCGCGCCATCGTCCTGCTGAGCGACGGCCAGGACACGGCGAGCGCGGCCACCTTGAACCAGGTCCTGGAGAAGATCGCCGAGGGGCGGACCGGACGCAACCCGATCCTGATCATCCCGGTCGCCTACGGCTCCGACGCCGACATCGGCGCCTTGAACAGCATCGCGCGCGCCTCGGCCACCAAGGTGCAGTCCGGCGATCCCGACGACATCGCCAAACTGCTGGAAATCATCAGCAGTTACTTCTAAGCCGGGAAGGACGAAGCGATGCGATCCCCTTGGATGACCGCCTTGTTCCATAGCTTGAATCCGGCGATGCTGGGCCTGGCCGTGCTGGCCGGTTTGACCGCGGCGTGGTGGCTGTTTCCGGTGGGGCTGATCCTGTGGCTGGTCATGGTCGCGCGGGTCGCCACCGATCGCCGGATCCGCATGGACTACGACATGCGAGCCCGGTCGGGAACGCTGTCGGCGCGGTTCCAGGAGCAGTATTCCAAGGTCGTACGCTCGCAGATGCGGATCTTCAATTCGCTGATGAGCGCCAGCGGACGGACGAAAACGGCACTCGATCCGGTTCAGGCGGAAATCGAGCTGCTGACCAAACGGGTGTATAACCTCTGCCGGCAAATGACCGGCCCCGAAAATTTCCTCAAGGTCTCGAAGATGAACACCGACCTGGAGGGCGAGCGGGCCCTGCTCAAACTCGGCCTGGAAACCGAGAGCGATCCGCTGGTGAAGCGGGAGAAGCAGGAGGCCCTGCAGGCCGTCGAGGATCGGATCAAGAAGCTGAAGAAGGTGGAAACCCTGCTCAACCGCGTGGAGGCCCAGCTGGCGAGCATGATCACCACGATGGACGCCCTGCTCGCAGACATCGCGCGCCTGCAAGCCTTGGGCGGCGCGCAGGCGGCGAAAGAGGCGCCGCAGATCGTCCGGCAGATTCGGGCCCAATCCGCGCAGGTGGAAGAGTTCGCCAAGGAAGCCGCCAACCTGGCCTGACGGCCGAAAGGGGGGATAGGAAAACCATGCGTTTCCGTTTCCGCAGAACCGCGCTCATGGGGGCGGTATGCGCCGCCGCCGGAATCGCCTGTTGGACCTCATTCCTTGGCACGCCGCCGAAGGATCCGGCGTTCGGACCGCAGGACGAACCGCCGGCATTTCCATGGGGCGAGGGCGAAATGCAATTCGTCCGGCTGTCACGGGAAGACGGGGCGCTGATTCAATACACCCAGGTGCTGGTCGACAGGGAAGGGACCGTCTACCTGTTCTGGCAGGAAGAGTACGGCGACGGCGATTACCGCTCGTATGATTATCTGCTGCGGCGGCGTCGGACGGACGGGTCGTGGGACGCCGAGGAGCGGATCGAAAATTCGGAGTTGAATTTTGATCCGTTCTTTCTGATGGACGACCAGGGCCGCCCCTGCTTCACCTACTACGAAGATGCGGACACCGCCGTACTCGGATTGAACTGCAGGGTGGGGGGCGGCTGGATGACGTCCAATGTCGACGGATATGCGGATTTGATAAATCACAGCCTCTCGCTGTTTCTGGATCCGCCCCGGATCGTGACGGCCTACATCACCCTGGAAGGATCTTATGGTATCCTGCACTTCAACGGAAAGCCGGTATTCCGCGGGATAGGGGATATATCCGGCGTGCGTCTGGCGCACGACGGAGCCGGGACATATTACTTGTTATTCTGGATGGACGACGACACCGTTTCCGCCGCCCCGATGATGATCTCGGAATCCATGGATCGGGGCCAAACGTGGTCCGCCCCGGCGGAAATTTTCCGCGGCCATGGAGGGGAGCCGAAATTCTTCCTGGGGCGGGACGGCACGCTGTACCTGGCCTGGACGGAATTAAATAAGCTGATTCTCCTGCACCATCCGCCGTCTGCGGAGTGGATCCGGCTGGAACTTCCGTTTGACCGGAAGTACGCATTTTTTAACGAGGATATCTTTCTCGGCGAATCCGACCGGGGAATCCTATGGATTGCGTTGTGGGACGAGAACGGCATGCATACCCTGCATGGGACCGCGGAGGAAGGATTCGGCGACCCCGTCCCGGTGTTGAGCGGCGCCTATTCGGAGTATTGGATGACCGGTGAATCCGCGGTCTTCAACGGCGACGGATCGTTGTATTTCACCGGCGTGGCGTATGATAGGGACGATATTGATCTGAGTTATGCCGTTTTCGGGTGGATTTAGCACCGTGGTTTTCCGGGAGACCGGCATGAAGCGTCGCGTTCTCATCCTTATGGTCCTTGCCGCGGGCGGATTGGCGTGCGCGAGAACCGCCACGCCCTCTCCCGGACAGCCGGCCGCGCCGGTCGAAACCGGCCTGCCGGCCGCCACGCCGACTTCCACCGCGGCGATGACGGCCGTTTGGGTGTATTACACAATGGCCGCCGACGAGAACATGACGCCCGTTCCGGTGGAGCGGAGCGTGCCGGAGTCGGCCAACGAAGCCGTCCTGCTGCATTCGACGCTTAAGGAGCTGGTCAAGGGGCCGACCGGGGCCGAGCAGGCCGCGGGGATGACCTCCTGGTTTTCGGCCGAGACGGCCGGAACGGTCGTCGCGGTATCCGCCGGGGACGGAGAATTCACCGTGGACGTCGCCGGATGGCCGGCCCTGATTCCAAACGCCTCGACCAGCGCCGGAAGCCGGATGCTGCTCTCGCAGATGAACAGCACGGTGTTCCAATTCGGCTTCGTTCAGAAAGTACAATACACCCTGAACGGGGATTGCGCCGCCTTTTGGGAATGGCTGCAGATGGACTGCCATCCGGTGACCCGCGCCGAATGGGAAGCCGGTTGAGGAGAAGGCTGGATCGTGAGCGAGTCGCTGGAAGGGCGGTCGTATCTTCCGCCGGAAGAACCGCTGGAAAAGGAAAGCTCTCTGGCCTGGACCAGCCTGGTGTTCGGCATCCTGAGTTGGGTTGCGGCTCCGGTTTTCTTCGCTGTCCCGGCGGTCCTCTTGGGACATATGGCGAGGACACGGATTGCGCGATCGGCGGGGCGGCTGAGGGGTGATGGACTGGCGGTGGCCGGTCTGTTGCTCGGCTACGCCAATCTGGTTTTAGCCGCGGTGGCCGCGGCCTGCCTGGCGGGCCTTTTCCTCATTCCGGCGTTGGTGCGGATGCTTTCAAGGTGATCCTTCGAGACATCCCCGGCATTCGGTATCGAACGAATACCAAAAAAGGGAGGCAAGAATGGAAACCACAACCCCGAAAAAAGGCTGGCTTTCCCGGAACGTCATCTGGTTGATCCCGGTCAGCGTGCTGGCCGTGGTGCTGGTTTTGGCGCTGTCGTGCGTGGGCTGCGGAACGGCGGGCTTCTTCGGCGTCTTCGGGCTGATGAAATCCCATCCCGCGTATCAGGAAGGCTTGGCCTTGGTTCAAGAAAACACCCGGGCGCAAGAGCTCTTGGGCGAGCCCATCGAAGCGGGATGGTTCGTCAGCGGCGAAGTCTCCGAGACGGGCGCCACCGGAACCGCGGAACTCTCGGTTCCCGTCTCCGGACCGAAGGGGTCCGGCGTGGTGTACATCACGGCCCGCAAGCGCGCGGGCGAATGGGTGCTGATCGAGGTGGTGTTGGTGATGGACAAAACCAAACAGCGGGTTCTGATTCTGGCGGATTAATCACGGCGGGGCTGTTTGTCGGCCGCCCGGGTAGCTTCCGCATCATAAAGGAACGCAGAAATATGAAGACAATCGCCTACTTCGATTGTTATTCCGGCATCAGCGGCAACATGGCGCTCGGCGCGCTGATGGATTGCGGCGTCGCGCCGGATTCGCTTAAGGCTGAATTGCATAAATTGAACCTGGGCGGGTACCGGCTGGAGGTCCGCGAGGCGGAAAAGTCCGGCCTGCGCGGTCTCTTCGTCGACGTTCCGGTGGAGGAGAAGCAGCCCCACCGCCATCTGCGGGACATCGAGGAGATCATCCTCCGCGGCGGCTTTACGGCACGGATCCGGGAACGGAGTCTGGCGGTCTTTCGCAGGCTGGCGGAAGCGGAATCGCGGGTCCACGGCGAAGCGGTGGAGAAAATCCATTTTCACGAGGTCGGCGCGGTGGACGCGATCGTCGACATCGTCGGGACCGCGATCTGCCTGGAGATTCTGGGGGTTGAGAACGTGTACGCGTCGCCGCTGCACATCGGCGCCGGAACCGTGCAATCCGCGCACGGGCTGCTGCCTGTCCCCGCTCCGGCGACGGCCGAACTTCTGCGGGGGGTTCCGGTCTACGGTCGGGACGTAGAGGCCGAATTGGTCACCCCGACCGGCGCGGCGCTCTTGGCGGGGCTTGCGGCGGAGTTTGGCGCGGCGCCGCCGATGCGGGTCGAACGGGTGGGATACGGCGCCGGAACCCGCGACCTGCCGTGGGCCAACCTGTTGCGCGTGACGATCGGCGCGGTCGCGGATCGGGAGCCGTCCGCCGCGCGGGAATTGGTCGTGGAAGCCAACATCGACGACATGAATCCCCAGTGGTACGAGCACGTCACCGAACGGCTGTTTGCGGCGGGGGCGCTCGACGTGTACCTCACCCCGATCCACATGAAGCGCAACCGGCCGGCGGTGATGCTCGGAATGCTGGTGGAGGAAACCCGGTTGGATCCGGTGCTCGGGATCCTGTTTGCGGAGACCACGACCATCGGCGTGCGGATCCATCCGGTCGAGCGGCGCAAGCTCGACCGCGAGGAAAAGACGGTCGAGACGCCCTATGGTACGGTGCGGGTGAAAAACGCCAAGTGGGAAGGACGGGTGATGAACGCGGCACCGGAATACCGGGATTGTCTGCGGCTGGCGGAGGAAAAGAACGTCCCGCTCAAGGAAGTGTGGCAGGCGGCGCTGGCCGCGGCCCGGGCGATGAAGAAATAGACGTTTCATCGCAGAGGCGCAGAGAACGCAGAGGAGAACACTGTCCCTGCGGCCTCTGCGTCTCTGCGGTAAAAAAGGTTTTCAGAAGACCGAGAGAAAAATCATGCCAAAAAGTGAAACCGGTTCGTCCGATCCGAAGGCGGAAGTGATTCTTTATTGCACGCAGTGGTGCCCGAGCTGCCGCGCGGCGCGGAATTTCCTCAAGGAACACGGCATTGCGTACACCGAGATCGACATCCACCGCGATTCGCAGGCCGCGGCGCGCGTCCGCGGCTGGGCGGACGGCAACGAGACCACTCCGACCTTCGACATCGGCGGCCAGATCGTGGTGGATTGGGAAAAGGAACGGGTGGCGGAACTGCTGGGGATCGGTTGAGGCGCCGGTATCCGCAAATCGGGATTATGGGGAAGAGGGCGGACTTAACCCATTCCAATACTCGATGAAAACCACCGCTTCCCCTTATCGTCGGGTTCGGGAAAAGGGCTTCCGGTTTTTCCGGAAGCCCTTTTATGCTTCTCCGCCGCGGCGCGGGGAAATCCGGAAAAATCCAGGGTATCGATTTGGATTATTTAACCCGGCGTTATGCGGACATCATCCCCAATGCGTTTCGGGCGCGGACTCTGGCTTCTAGTCACTTGGAGAAGCTTTCCAAAACCATTCCGGAGAAGAAATTATCGGATCATTTTGGTTTTTCCGTTTCTTTCCTTTGCCATCGATTGGCCCAAGAAAAAGCCGACCTAGAAGAGAGGATTTTTCTGGACTATGTGAAAGAAAAAAAATTAGTTCTTGCGGTTTCAAACGATCCGGAACTCGGCTATCGGATACCGGATGCGGATGAAATCGTTTCCAGCGGTGCAAATCCTTATCAATATTATCTATTCAACGACGTTGACGTTTCTTCCATGAACTCGCTGGAACGGCACGTCGGGGAACTGCTGGATCGACAACAAACCATTGTCTGGTGGTTTAAAAACCGGGTTAAGGGAGGGTGGTATTCCATTCAGGGTTGGAGGGAAAACCGCTTTTTTCCAGATTTCGTCGCGGCCAAGAAAAACACGTCCGGTAAGCTGGATATCGTATACATTCTCGAGGCGAAGGGGGAGCATATCGCGGGAAACGAGGATACGACATATAAGAAACAAGTTCTCGACCTCATGACCGAGCAGAGCCGCATGGGGCAATTACAAACGTATGTGCAAAAGGAGTTTCCCGGATTCCATATCAATGAGAAAATCGAGGAATATCTTGTGGAAGAGGGTCAGGAAGAAGCAAAGATACGCAGCCTTTTTTCCATCAAAGAGTCATCCAAAATCAAAGCAAAACCCTTGAATAACACACGAAAAAAACAAAGAGCTAAAGCAAAGTAAATTACGTTTCGATGAGTATAGTAATTAATTCAACCCTGGATGCCCGCTAAGAACACGCGGGCATGACGGCCTATTCCGCTAATGCCCAATCCTGACGCTTTTTGCTCTTGTCGGTTATAGAGCCACTGGATGCCGGCTTCGTGCACGCCGGCATGACGAGTAAAACCCTTCGTGTTCTTCAGGTTTTTTTCGTGTCCTTCGTGGTTTCTGCTATACTTTCCCCCATGGACCTTTTCGATCACGCGCTGAAGGAGCGGATGAAACGCGAGGCGCCGCTGGCGGCCCGGATGCGTCCGCGCACGATCGACGAGTTCGTCGGGCAGGAAGAAATCATCGGCCCCGGAAAACTCCTCCGCCGCGCGATCGAAGCCGACCGGCTGTTCTCGTCGATCCTGCTTTGGGGGCCGCCCGGCAGCGGCAAAACGACCCTCGCCCAGATCATCGCCAATTCGACCAAATCCCACTTCGAAACACTGAGCGCCGTGCTGGCGGGCGTGGCCGAACTGCGGCGGGTGATCGCCCAGGCGCAGGAGCGCCGCAAGCTCCACAACGTGCGCACGATCCTCTTTGTAGACGAAGTCCACCGCTGGAACAAGGCCCAGCAGGACGCGCTGCTGCCGCACGTGGAAAACGGCACGGTGGTGCTCGTTGGCGCGACGACTGAAAATCCCTACTTCGAGGTGATCGGGGCGCTGGTGTCGCGCTCGCGCATCTTCCAATTGCGGCCGCTGGCGCAGGACGACGTGCGGCGCCTGATCCGGCGCGCGCTCGAAGACCCCGAGCGCGGCTACGGCGGCCGGCCGGTGGTGCTGGCGGAGGAGGCGGGAACCCACTTGGTGGACGTGTCCGGCGGCGACGCGCGCAACGCGCTCAACGCGCTCGAACTGGCAGTCGAATCCACCGCCCCGGGGCCGGACGGCGCCGTGCGGATCGACCTCGCCGTGGCGCAGGAATCGATCCAGCGCCGGGCGCTGCTTTACGACCGCGACGGCGACGCGCACTACGACACGATCAGCGCGTTCATTAAATCCCTGCGCGGCTCCGATCCGGACGCGGCCCTCTACTGGATGGCGCGCATGCTTTACTCGGGCGAGGATCCGCGCTTCATCCTGCGCCGGATGCTGATCCTGGCCGGGGAGGATATCGGCTTGGCGGATCCGAACGCGTTGGTGGTCGCCAATGCGGCGGCGCAGGCCTTCGATTACGTCGGCCTGCCGGAGGGAATCTACCCGATAGTCGAAGCGGCGCTGTACCTTTCGACGGCGCCGAAATCCAACAGCGCGCTGGCCTACTTTCAAGCCTATGAAACGGTCGAGGCGCGGGGCGTGACGGAGGTTCCGGACCATCTGAAGGATTCCAACCGCGACGCGAAAGGGTTGGGGCACGGCGCGGGGTACGTGTACCCGCACCAGATGGAAGGCCACCACGTCGGCCAGCAATACCTGCCGAAAGCGTTGCAGGGAACCTACTTCTACAAACCCACCGGCATCGGGTACGAAGCCCAGGTGCGGGAGCGGCTGGAGCGCTGGCGGCGGGCGCAGGAGAAGGCCCTCGGGGTCACCGAGACGACCACCCTGCCCACACCGACGCACGAGGAGGCCGAAAGCATCAAGCGCAAGATGGGATTTAAGAATACATAAGCCATTCCCCCCCTCATCCGGCCTACCGTCACTCCGCTCCGGGACAGGTTCGGCCACCTTCTCCCAGCGTAAGCAGGGAAAAGGAATGGATGAGGGCGGCGCCGCAAGAAAAATGATCCCCATCACTTTTTCAAGGAGACTCACATGTACAAATTCGAGGTTTACAAAGACAAGGAGGGGCAATACCGCTGGCGGCTCGTCGCACCCAACGGCAGATCGATCGCCGATTCGGGCGAGGGATACTCAAGCAAACAAGCCTGTTTGGAGGGGATCGAATCCGTCCGCCAGAACGCCACCGGCGCCCAAGTGGTGGAAACGGCGTAGGCTCCTGATTCCCGGGACCAACAGGTTGTCAAGACCTGACAGGTCCAAAGGTGGAGGCAAATGCCGGACCTGATCTTCCCCGACGGTTTCCTCTGGGGCGTATCCTCCTCCGCCTACCAGATCGAAGGCGCCTGGAACGAGGACGGCAAGGGGCCTTCGATTTGGGACTGGTACTCGCACCTCCCCGGGAAGACGGCTCGCGGCGAAACCGGGGACGTCGCCTGCGATCACTACCACCGTTGGCGGGAAGACCTCGATCTGCTCAAGGCGCTGGGCGTCGGCGCATACCGTTTCTCGGTCTCCTGGTCGCGCGTGATCCCCGAAGGCCGGGGAAAAATCAACCCGAAGGGATTGGATTTCTACGACCGCCTGGTCGACGGACTGCTGGAACGGGGAATCGAGCCCTTCCCCACGCTCCACCATTTCGACCTGCCGCTCGCGTTGCATAAGAAGGGGGGCTGGCCTTCGCGTGAAACGGCTTCGGCCTTCGGAGAGTTCGCGTCATCCGTGGCGGCGCGCCTGGGCGACCGGGCGACCTGGTGGATCACGATCAACGAACCGATGGTGATCGCCATGATGGGGTATCTGCTGGGAAATCACGCGCCGGGAAGGCGCCACCCGGGAGCCTTCGCCCGCGCGATGCATTCCGTGCTGATGGCGAACGGCGAGGCGGTGCGCGCCGTGCGCGCCGCGGCGCCGCGTACGCCGCGGGTCGGAATCGCGCTCAATCTTTCCCCGGTTCATCCCCTTCGGCAAACGGAACCCGACCGCAAAGCGGCCGCGGCCTTCGACGCGCTGTCGAACCGCATCTGCCTGGATCCGATCCTGCGCGGCTCCTATCCCGAGGATTTGTGGCGCCGGTTCGGGCTGTTTGCCCCGCCCATCCGTCCCGGCGATCTGGCCGGAATCTCCGAACCGCTGGACTTCCTGGGTGTGAATTTTTACACCCGCCACGTCGTCTCCGCCCGCTGGTGGATCCCTTTCATGGGCGGAAAGATGGTGCGGCCGGAAACGGGCGAGTTCTCCCCGATGTGGGAAATTTATCCGCCCGGGTTAAGCGAGACGCTCGAACGGGTGTGGAACGAATACCGGCCGAAGATGATCCTGGTGACCGAAAACGGGATTCCGACGGCGGATGTGCCGGATCCGTCGGGCGCGGTCGACGATCCGCGGCGCATCACCTATCTGCGGCGCCATCTGCAGGAGCTGCACGGAACCATCGCCAAGCGCATTCCGGTGAAGGGGTACTTCGTCTGGTCGCTGACCGACAACTACGAATGGGATCTGGGGTATGCGATGCGCTTCGGATTGATCCGCGTGGATTTCGGGACGCTCAAGCGCACTCCCAAATCCTCCTTCGATTGGTATGCCGGGGTGATCCGCCGCAATCGAATCGAGGCGGCCGGATGACCGTCCTGCTCCTGGTCCGCCACGGCGAAACCGATTGGCTTGGGGAGCGTCTGGCCGGTCGGCTTCCGGATGTCCACCTGAACGCGGAAGGGCGCAGGAAGGCGGAGACGGTGGCGGCCATGCTCCGCGACGTTCCCCTCGCCGAGGTCTATTCTTCCCCCCTCGAACGGGCGGTGGAAACGGCGGAACCCGCTGCGCGAACGGCGGGATTGAGAATCGTCCGCGATGATCGCCTGCAGGAGGTGGATTTCGGCGGGCTTGCAGGATTTCCCTACGCCGAACTGCGTGAGGTCCCGATCTGGCGGAAGGTTCACCGGGATCCGGCGTCCGTGCGGTATCCCGGCGGTGAGAGCCTCCAGGAAGTCCAGGATCGGGCCGTTCGGTTCATCAAGGAGCTGCAGTCCGGCCGGGAATCCGGGGTTGTGGCGGCATTCACCCATGCCGACACCATCCGGCTGGCGCTGGCGTTTTTCCTGGGCATGCCCTTGGCCTCTTACCATGCCCTGGTGACGGATCCGGCGTCGGTTTCGGTGCTATCCTTAACGGGGCGGGTTGTCCGGGTGCACGGGGTCAACCTCCCCCCGGGATCACCGCTGGTCATCCCAAAGGATTAACCTTTTTCCAGGAGCGGCATGACACCCTCTCGGTATGAGATACGTCCCGTGGAACGGATCACCGTCGGCGCAATCGGCGAACCCGGGCACCGCGTGTTTTACCTGCAAGCCGGAGGAGGGGAAAAGCTTCTGACCCTCCGGGTGGAGAAGGAACAGGTGCTGATGCTGGCCTTGTCGATCGAGCAGTTTCTCAACGACCTCCAGCAGCGGTTTCCGAACCTTGCGGAGGCCGATGCGCGGTTCGAAGAGGGGGAGATGGACTTGGTCGATCCGCTGGAGCCGGCATTCCACATCGGTAACATGGGGCTGGGATACGATGAGAAGGAGGACCGGCTGTTGTTCGTCCTGCGCGAGGCCGTCGAGGATCTGCCCGCCGGAAATCCGACCTCGGAGGCTTCCCTGTGGTGCACCCGCGGCCAATTGCGGCGGCTGGCGCTGTGGGGGGCCGAGTTGGCGCGCCGCGGCCGGCCGATCTGCGGGAACTGCGGGAATCCGATCGATCCCGGCGGTCACTTCTGCCCCCGGAGAAATGGGCACAAGCACTGATCGGGGTTCACGCCCGACATCCACAGACCGCGCGCTGGAAATCCTCCGCAAGGGCGAGGCGGAAGTGCGCGGTTTGTTCCGCCTCGGTTCGAACGACGCTTTTCTGTGCCGGCTGCGTTCGGATGCCGGCGAGCTTCAGGCGGTGTACAAACCGGTGCGGGGGGAGCGCCCGCTGTGGGATTTTCCCCGGGGCAGCTTGGCCAAACGCGAAGCCGCGGCGTTTGAGACGGCCCGCCTGCTCGGCTGGGATTTCGTGCCCCCTACGGTGTTCCGCCGCGACGGACCGCTCGGCCCCGGGTCCTTCCAGGAATACCTGAATCTGGACCTCGAGCAGAATTATTTCCTTCTCCGTGGGCAGGCTCCGGCCGCCCTGCGGCGGGTGGCGGCCTTTGACATCCTGGTCAACAATGCGGACCGCAAGGCGATGCACGTCCTGCGCGACGATGCCGGAAGGATCTGGCTGATCGATCACGGGTTGTGCTTCCACCGGGATTGGAAACTGCGGACCGTCATCTGGGATTTTGCCGGCCAAGCCCTGCCGGACGACGTCCTGCAGGTGTTGGCGGCCTTCGCCGAATCCAAACCGGACGATCATCCTTCGCCGAATTCCTCGATTCGAACCCGTCTGAAGGGCGCCCTGTCTCCGCTGATTTCCGGTGAAGAGATCTCCGCGGTGAGGGTCAGGGCGAAAGCCCTTTGGAAGGCGAAAAAATTCCCGCTTCCCGGCCCGGGGGTTTCGATTCCCTGGCCGGTTTTGGCTTAGCGGTCCCGCCGATGCCATAAGATCATCACAAAAAAGTGATTAATTTGCGCCAAATTCGTGACGGATCGCGTATCGGATTGCTTCCCGAAGGGGTATAATGACAAAAACGGGGGGATTCTCCGCGCCCAGCCGTGACGGCGGAGGGCGGAGAAATTTCGGAACTCTGGGGAGTGTGCCAGGGGATTGATCATGGACATCGGCAAGTGGGTCCAGGAAGGCCAAATTGTGAACATTTCGACCTCCATGGAGGGGGAAGATTGGTATGCGTCGAAAGTTGCGGAGGTGGGGTCCGCTTCCTTCTTCATCCTGCCTCCGAAAAAAGACAACGGTGCGTTTTCGTTCCAACCCGATCAAAGAATCCGCGTCAGCGTTCCCTCGAAAGAGGGGCTTTTCCAATTTACCTGCGGGGTGCTGTGCGAGGAGCAGGGATCCGGGCGCCGCGTGGAGTTGGATTTTCCAAAGGAGGTGGTCCATTTGGAGCGTCGCGCATTTCCGCGTCTTCCCGTCCGGATGGATGCCCAATATGCGGAGATCCGGGACGGGGGGGGGAACATCCCGTACTCGCGTTCCACGGCGCTCGACATCAGCGGGGGGGGAATCCGGCTGGAAACGAACCGGCTGTGCCCGCGGGAAAGCCTGGTGCGGGTGAAGTTCCAGATTCCGCTCGGGGCGATGGAGGAGGAATTAATCCTGACCGGGCGGATTGTCCGTTCGACTCCCGCCGAGGGCGCCAGGAAAAGCCAGGCGGGCGTGGAATTCATCGACATCACGCCGCAGCAGCAGGAATCGCTGGTGCAGTTCATCTTGGACCGCCGGAAGGATGCGCGTCCCCAAGCGTGATGTCCGGGAGAGAGGGAGAGGAGTGGGTATGGCTCTTGACGCCAAACAATTAGTCGATCAGATGCTGGCTAATTTTCCCCCCGACAAAGCCGCCGGACTGGAAGCGGAGATTCAATTGATTCTGTCCGGGCCGGGCGGCGGAAATTGGGTGATCAAGTTCGCCGGCGGGAAAGTGACCGCAACGGAGGGGAAAACCAGCGCCCCCCGGTTGACCGTCACCGCCGGCCTGGCGGATCTGATCGCCGTTGCGGAAGGCAAGCTTGACGGCATGGCCGCGTTCATGCAGGGGAAGATTAAACTCGACGGCGATGTCGGCCTGGCGATGCGCATGGTTAACTTGTTTCAGCGCGCCTGATCCGCCCTCAATGCAGAGCGTCCCCGTCCACCGATCGGGCTTCGTCGCCGTCGTCGGTCGTCCCAACGTCGGCAAATCCACCCTGCTGAACGCCTTGCTCGGCCAAAAAATCGCCGGAGTGTCGCCGTGGCCGCAAACGACGAGACGCCGGCAAATGGGGATCCTCACCCTCCCGTCCGCGCAACTGATCTTCCTCGACACGCCGGGCTGGCACGCGCCCAAGGACGGCCTGGGCCGGGCGATGATCCGCGATTCCGAAAAAACCATCCGGGATTCGGATGTGGTTCTGTTTCTGGCGGACCTCTCGCTCCCACCGGCGGAGGAGGACCGCGCCCTCGCCGCCTGGCTGATCCGGCACGAGCCGGATGCTCCCGCCGTTCTCGCGCTGAACAAGGCGGACGCCGTTGCGCCGCCGTTATGCGAGGAGCGCGCCGCCGTTTACCGCGCGCTCCTGCCGCAGGCCGAAGGCTGCGTGATCTCCGCCAGGGAAAACCTGGGGCTTGGGGAATTGATCGAGAGAATTTCCGCGCGGCTTCCCGAAGGGCCGATTCTGTACCCGGAAGAGGAAATCACCGATTTGTCGGAGCGGGAAATCTCCGCCGATCTGATCCGGGAAGCGGCTCTGCGCAACCTGCGGGCCGAAGTCCCCCACGGCGTGGCGGTCCGGATCGAGCAATACAAGGAACGCGGGGAGGGAGGCGCCTGGGTCGAAGCCACGATCTTCGTCGAGAGGGAATCGCACAAAGCGATCGTGATCGGCAAGGGGGGATCCATGCTGAAGCGGATCGGCACCGACGCCCGGCGGAAGATCGAAGCGATGAGCGGCCGCAAGCTGTATCTGCAGCTGCGGGTCAAGGCGCTTCCCGGTTGGCGCGACCGCGAGGACGCCCTCCGGCGGCTGGGGTACGCGACGAAGGAAAAGTAGGCTGAAAGCTCTTCCCCTTGTAGCGCCGATTCTTCGACACCAAAGCGGCCTCGGGTTGACCCATCCCGAGCGTCATTGCGTCATTCCGAGGAGCCCGAAGGGGCGGCGAGGAATCGGCGTCGTTTGCGGAAAAGGGTTGTCGCATTCCCCAAACTGACGCATAATTGCGCGCGCGGCGGCTTTGCGCGCGCCTGAAAGCCATCCCGCGGGAGGTACTCCATGGACGTCGATGTCTTGCTGGATGATTACGCCTCGCCCTTCAGCTCGCGCTACGGATCCGTCGCCATGCGCCGGATTTTTTCCGAAAAGAACCGCCGCACCCTCTGGCGGCGGATCTGGATCGCGCTGGCGGAGACCCAGCAGAAATTCGGACTCGTCCGCCCCGAACAGGTGGAGGACTTGCGCCTGCACGCCGCGGATGTGACCCTCGAGCGTTCGCTGGAAATCGAAAAGGAAATCGGCCACGACGTGATGGCCGAGGTCCGCGCCTTCGCCGAACTCTGCCCGGTCGGCGGCGGGATCATCCATTGGGGGGCAACCTCGGCCGACATCACCGACAACGCCGACGTATTGCGGATGCGCGACGGAATGGATCTGCTGTTGGACGGACTCCGCAGGCTGCTCGAGGCCGTCGCCGGGCAGATCGAGCGTTACGCCGGATTCGTGGTCCTCGGATACACGCACCTCCAACCCGCCGAGCCGACGACTCTCGGATACCGCTTGGCGCTTTTCGGGCAGGATTTGCTCGAGCATTGGGAGGACCTTGGACGGATCCGCGACGGCCTGCGCGGCAAGGGGATGAAGGGGGCAGTGGGGACCGCGGCCTCGTACGGCGAAATCCTCAACGGAAAGAACGTGTCCCCGGATGTCATCGACGCGACCGTGATGGAGATGCTGGGCCTGAAGTCCTACCCGATCGCCTCGCAGACGTATCCGCGGATACAGGATTACCGCGCGCTCTCGGCGCTGGCCGGCTTGGCCGCCGCACTGCACAAGTTCGCCTTCGACCTGCGGATCATGCAATCCGCCGGTTTCGGCGAAGTGCGCGAGCCGATGGGCAAGCGCCAGGTGGGTTCCAGCGCGATGCCCTTCAAACGCAACCCGGTGAAATCCGAGAACGTCTGCTCGCTGGCGCGCTTCGTGGCCGTTTTGCCGGAGATCGCCTGGCAGAACGCCGCGAGCAACCTGCTGGAGCGCACGCTCGACGATTCCGCCAACCGGCGCAGCATCCTGCCTGAGGCGTTTCTGGCGACCGAGGAAATGCTGACCGTGATGACCGCCGTCGTCGGCGGGCTGGATGTGGACGAGGCGGGTTGCGCGGCGAACCTCGCCCGGTTCGGCGCGTTCTCGGCCAGCGAACGGGTGCTGATGGGGCTCGTGGCGGCCGGGGCCGACCGGCAGGCGATGCACGAAAAGATCCGCGAACACAGCCGCAAGGCGTGGGAGGTTCTGCGCGAAGGACGCCCGAACCCGCTGGCGGATTACCTGGCCGCCGATCCTGACATGCTCAAGCACCTCCAGCCGGCGCGGATCCGGGAGCTGATGGACGCCGGCGCGTATGTCGGCTCGGCGCCGGATCGCGCGCGGGAAATGGCGAAGAGGATCAAAGCGGCGATAAAGGAGTAGTGGAAGGTCATCCGCGAAAGACACGAGAGGGACCTGAAGCCTCCGGAGGATTTTGGCGCGGCATGCCCACGCCTGCCCCCCGGCCCGACCACCGGGGCGGGCTTGCGCAACGCGGGTGACCGTGGCGGGCATCCAGGGACTTTGCGAGTCTGTGTCTTGCGGATCCCCGATACGATCACTCGGGGATGACGGTCGAAAACATTCGCGGGGAGAGGGGCTGTGGAAAGGGGAAGGCCGAGCTATGACTATGTTTTTTCAACAATCCCGGTCCCATCCTTCGTGGATGGGGGTTATCTGTTATCGGTGTCCAGCCAGACCGTAAACGGCCCATCGTTGACGAGTTCCACCCGCATGTGCGCGCCGAAGGCACCGGTGCGGGCTGGCACTTCCAGCGCGTTCAGCTTCTCCGCAAATCGGCGCACCAGCGGTTCGGCGGCCTCCGGCGCGGCGGCGTCGGTGAAGGAGGGCCGCCTTCCCTTGCGCGCGTCGGCATACAGCGTGAATTGCGAAACCACCAGCGCTTCCCCCCGAACATCCTGAACCGACAAGTTCGTTTTTCCCGCCTCGTCCTCGAAGATCCGCAGGTAGGCGCACTTTTCCGCCAGGGCGTCCGCATCCCCCGCGCCGTCCCGCGCGCCGATCCCCAGAAAAATCAGCAGGCCGCGCCCGACCGCGGCGACGGCCTGGCCGTCGACGCTCACGCTGGCTTTCGTAACCCGCTGAAGGACTACTCGCATAGGGGTTGTCCAGTTCTTTCCGTACGTGGATTATGGAAACCGAGTAATCTGACCGTCGACCATGGACCATCGCCGCGGATTGATTTCAGATCGGCGGTTCTTCGCTAATGCCGGGTTAATGCATTGGGTGATTTTAAATCAAGATGCTTTTCTGAACCCTGCACGATGGTCCATGGTCAATCGTCGATGGTCGGATTCTCACGGCAGACCGATCGCCGCGCGCACTTCGGCCATCGTCGCTTCGGCGATGAGGTGCGCGCGTTTGGCGCCGTCGGCCAGCACGTCCCAGACGTAATCCGGATCCTTCGCCAATTCGGCGCGTTTGGCGCGGAATTCCGCGAGGCTTGCGTTGATGTTCGCCGCCAGGCATTTTTTATCGTCGACGCAGCCGAGTTTGGCGCTGCGGCAATCGGCCGCGATCCGTTCCACGTCCGCGGCGGGCGTGAAGGTCCGGTGCAGGGTGAAGACGTTGCACACTTCGGGGCGGCCGGGGATGTTGCGGTGGGTGCGCTGGGGGTCGGTGACCATGGCCATTACCTTGGCCGCGGTCTCCGCCTCGGTGAGGGCCAGTTCGATCTGGTTGTTGAGGCTCTTGCTCATCTTCTGCGCCCCGTCGGTGCCGAGCACCTTGGGGTAATTGGTCGTCTTCATCTGCGGCTCGACCAGAACCGGTTTACCGGTTTTGAAGTTGAACGAGCGCACCACTTCGCGCGTGAACTCGAGGTGGCTTTCCTGGTCGATCCCGACCGGGACGACGTCGGCCTTGTAGAGTGCGATGTCGGCGGCCATCAGCACCGGGTAGCCCACCAGCCCGTAGTTGATGTTGTGCGGGTGCATGCGGGCTTTTTCCTTGAAGGTCGGCAGGTCGGTGAGTTTCCCGAGCGGCGTGAACATCGAAAGGATCGTGTGCAGTTCGGTCACCTGCGGAACGTGGCTTTGCACGAAGAGGATCGTCTCCTCCGGGCGGATGCCCGCCGCCAGCCAGTCCAGCGCCATTTCGGCGGTGTTCTCCCGCAGGAGATGAAAATCCTCGAGCGTGGTCAGGGCGTGCAGGTCGACAATGCAGTAGACGCAATCGTAATCGTCCTGCAGGGCGACGTAGTTTTTGATCGCGCCGAGGTAGTTGCCGAGATGCTGGCGCCCGGTCGGGCGGGCGCCGGAGAACACGCGTCCTTTTTTGTTCGCCACGATAAGATCCTTAACCTAAGGGATCGTTCCGGTTCCCGAGCCAGAGAGACGGGAGGAGGAGCCGAGAACGGGTGAATCCGAACTGTGATGTATTGCTGGAATCTCCAACTGCCTGATTCCTCACCCGGCCTTCGGCCACCTTCTCCCAGCGTCAGCTGGGAGAATTTTTCCCGGAACGCAGTGACGGGAGGAAGGGATGAGGGGTCGGAGAAGAATTCGTTGGAGTCAACCGACGCAATGTCAAGTCGCAAGTATAACATGCCGGATATCGGCTTAAACCTCCAGCCGCGCGACCGTCACGCCCTCGCCGCCTTCGTGTTCCCCGCCGGATTCGGCTGATGAGACCTGCGGATGCCGGCGCAGGGCGTCGCGCACCGCGCTGCGCAGCTTGCCGGACCCCTTGCCGTGGATGATCCGCACCCACGGCAGGCCGGCCGCCACCGCCGAATCGATGTAGCGATCCAATTCGATCAGCCCGTCCTCCACCATCATTCCGCGCATGTCGAATTCCAGGCCCGGGCCGGGTTTCGCGGTCCGCGCGGCCGGCGGCGGAGCGGATTTCGGCGCGGGCGCCTCCGCCGGCGCGGGCAGATCCTCGGGCAGGATGAAATCCCCGCGCTCGGCGCGGATCCGCAGCGCGCCGAGCTGCAGTTCGTAGCGTTCGCCGTCGCGGGCGGTGATCTTCCCCAAAACGCCGAGCCCTTTCATGCGCACGGTTTCGCCGACGCGCGCCTCGCGCGCCGGCGCGGCCGCCGGGGCGGAAGCGAGGCCGCTTTTCTCCGCGCTGCGCTCGATCCGGTCCTCCAGGGCCCGCGCTTCGGCGGCGATGTTCTGCAGTTCGGGCGCGGCGGCGTGGCCCGCCCGGCGGCGGAGTTCGCGCAACTCATCCCGCAGGTCCTCCAGTTCGCGTTCGGCCTGGGCGCGGGATTCTCCGAGGATCCGGTTGCGCTCTTCCTCGATCCCGCCCAGTCGGTTGGCGAGCATCCGTTCGCGCTGCAGCGCCCGACCCTTTAACTTTTCGGCGTCGGCCCGCGCCCGGCGCGCCGTTTCGCGCTCGCGCTGGATCTTCTCCAGCAGGCGGTCGGCTTCGAGATCGCCGGCGTCGACCATCGCGCGGGCTTCGGCGAGGATTTCCTCCGGCAGGCCCAGCCGTTTGGCGATCGCCAGCGCGTTGGAGCGCCCCGGCAGACCGAGAACCAGGCGGTAGGTCGGCCGCAGGGAGCGCAGATCGAATTCCATGCAGGCGTTCTCCGCGCCCGGTGTGTTGTAGGCGAAGGCCTTGAGCTCCGGATAGTGGGTCGCCACCAGGGTCGGGATCCCGCGGCGCAGAAGGTCCGAAAGGATCGCCCGCGCCAGCCCCGATCCCTCCTGCGGATCGGTCCCGGCGCCCAGTTCGTCGAGGATCACCAGCGAGCGCGGGGTGGCCGCGGCGAGGATGCGGATGATCTGCCCGACGTGCGCGCTAAAAGTCGAAAGCGACTGCTCGATCGACTGCTCGTCGCCGATGTCGGCGTAGACCGAGTCGAAGAACGCGGTTTTCGATCCGCGTTCGGCCGGGACGTGCATCCCGCATTGGGCCATCAGCGCGAGCAGGCCGGCGGTTTTGAGCGCGACCGTCTTTCCGCCGGTGTTCGGACCGGTGATGACCAGAGCCCGCACCCCCGGCCGCAGAGCGACGTCGATCGGCACCACCTTCTCGGGCGGGAGCAGCGGGTGGCGCGCGGCGTGGAAGAGCAGGGGGGTGAAATCCGGCGGCGGCTTTTCCGGCATCTCCGCCAGCTCCGCGCGCACGGCGTCCAACGCCTCGGCGTAGCGGGCGCGGGCGACGGCCGCATCGTAGTCCGCCAGCGCCTCGACGGTTAGCACGATGGATTCGCGTTGTGCGCCGATCTGGGCCGAGAGTGCGGCCAGAATGCGGTGGACCTCCTCCTGCTCCTCCAGGATCGCCTCGCGCCAACGGTTGCCGAGTTCGACCGCGGCCAGCGGTTCGATGAACAGGGTCGCGCCGGAGGAGGATTGGTCGTGGACGATTCCCCTCAGGCGGCCCTTGCACTCGGCCCTCAGGGGCACCACGTAGCGGCCTTCGCGCTGGGTCAAGATCGGCTCCTGAAGCTGGGAGGCGTGTTCGGAAAGGATCCGCTGCAGGCGGGTGAGCAGGCGGTCGTGGGTTGTGCGCACCTCGGCCCGCAGGGAAGCGAGCTTCTCGGAAGCGCCGTCGAGCACCTCGCCCTCGTCGCTTAAGGTCCGCCCGATGGCGTCGATCAGCCCGCTGGAGTCGTCCATCCGCAGGGCGATCCGGTACAGATCGGGAACTTCTGCGGCGATCCGGGCCAGCGTGCGCCGGATGGCGCAGGCGGACCCCAGGGTTGCGCGGACCGCGATCAGCGCCTCCGGCAGGAGGGTGATCCCGCGCGCGGCGTCTTCCGCGGCCGGGCGGATGTCCCGCGCGCCGCCGATGGAGATTTCGGAATGGCGTTCGAGCAGAAGCCGGGCTTGGCCGGTTTCATCCAACAGCCGTGAGGCCGCGGCGAAATCCGACGCCGGGCGGGAGGCGAGGATCCGTTCGCGCGAAGCCGAGAATGACGCGTGTTCGGCCAGCCGTTCCAACACCCGCGGAAGTTCCAAAGTGCGCAGCGATTTCTCGTCCATGGTTTTTCGTCGGGCGATCCGCAACCGCCCGTATTCCGTTCATGATGGATTACGCCCATAAAACCCGTAGGGTGGGTTGATGGCGTAGTTCCCGACCTAACTCCCTCACCCCGCTGGCTCTCCGGAAGGCCGCCGGGACTCCGGCACCCCTCTCCCCCTTCACTTAAAGGAAGGGGGAGAGGGGATTGGGGTGAGGAGGTTAGGTCAGTCCGTCAACCCACCTTACAGAATCGCCGCGAATACGATTCCGAACGCCGCCCCCAGCACCGTCCCGCCGGCGACGTCCGAAAGATAATGCACGCCCATCGCCACCCGTGCCAGCGCCACCAGCGGCGCCCACAGGAAGAACAGCAGACTCAGCCACCACGGGCCGAGCGCAAGCGTCAGAATTGCCAGCATCGCCATCCGCGCCGCATGGCCCGAGGGAAAAGAGTGCGGATCGGTCGAGCGGTAGATCAGCCCCCAATCCCCCGCCGGTCGGCTGCGGCCGATCAGCCGCTTAAGCCCGACCGCGGTGAGGGCGGTGATGCACACGGCGAGGAACATCACCAGCATCCGCCACTTCCACATCCCGTCGCCGAGGAGCCAGATCACGCCCATCACCGGGATCATGAACCATGAATCGCCCGAATGCGCCAGGAAACGGAACGCCGTCCGCCATCCGGCGTGGCGCTGGGCCGCGGTCAGCTTCGTGGAGAGGCGGGCGTCGAGCAGCAATACCTTGTTGATCCAGGTGTTTCCCGGGATCGGGGTTTCGGATTCCGACATGATCGCGGATTTTTCTCCTTTGGATGTGCGCTGAGGTTTCGGGTGCGTCTTCGATGAGACCGAGGCGGTCTGTCAGACCGCCTCGGTCTGTGAAAATCTCCGTTACGCCCCCAAGCTTTGGATCGCCTCGCGGACGATTTGGGCTGAGCGCTTAAGCAGCGCCGTCTCCTCCTCGTCAAGGGCCATGGCGAAGGCGTCGAGCACTCCGTCGCCCCCCACCAGGTGCGGCAGGGAGACGGTCACGTTTTCGACGCCGGCCACCTTCGTGGTCGGCGTGCAGACGGTGAGGATCGAGCGCTGGTCGCGCAAGATCACCTCGCAGATCCGCGCCAACGCGCTGCCGATTCCGTAATAGGTCGCGCCCTTGCCCTCGATGATGCGGTAAGCGGCGCGGCGGACCGCTTCATCGACCTTGGCCTTCTCCTCGCATTCGCGGCAGGGGATTTGTTTGCAGCAGAATTGCCCGACCGGCATTCCGCCGACAGCGGCGATCGACCAAGTCAACACCTCCGAATCCCCGTGTTCGCCGACGACGTAGGCGTGTACATGCTGGGGATCCACTCCCAGATGCCGTCCCAGGAGCGAGCGGAAACGCGCGGTGTCGAGCGTGGTTCCGGAGCCGAGCACCCGGGTGGAGGCGACCCCGAAAGGTTCCGCGGCCTTGGCGGCCACGTGCGTCATGACGTCCACCGGATTGGTCACCATCAGCAGGACGGCTTCCGGGGCGTGCCGCAGCACGGAGGGTACGACCTCGGAAACGATTGCGGCGTTGCGCGCCAGGAGGTCCATCCGGGTTTCGCCGGGCTTCTGGGCGGTTCCGGCGGTGATTACCACCACCCGGCAGCCCGAGAGGTCGGGATAATCACCAGCCCGGACCTGCAAGGGATGGGCGAAGGGGACCGCGTGCAGGATGTCGTCCGCCTCGGCCTGCGCCCGCGAGGCGTTCTTGTCCACCAGGACGATTTCCCGCCCCACGCCGCGCATCACCATCGCGTAGGCGGCGGTGGCGCCGACAAATCCGCTCCCGATGATTCCGATTTTCATGGGACCGTCCTTTCCATCCAAGCCGGGCTGTAAGACGGGCGTGATTATAGTCCATATGTCCCGGGATTTGACGAAGGGAAAAAAGGAAGACCCCCGTCGGGATTTCATGACGGGGGTCTTCCTTAAGCGGAGCAAGCGATTTGTCCGTCCGTGACCCGCAGCCTATCGCATGCACCGTTGCAAGGTTACCTGCCGGAACACCTCGCTCCGGGCCACCGGCTGGTAGTTCGAATCGTAGGCGACGAATTGAATATCCAGCCAGGCTTCGTTCTGCCAGTTATAAATACTCGGAAGATCGTTGCCGGAGAGTTCGAGCTGGTACCAGCCGTTCCCCAGGCGTTCCATCTTCAACCCCTCGTTCCAGTCGTAGGCTCCGGTTCCGTCCTTTTCCACGAGGCGGTAGTGCAGCGCGATGGAATGGACCAGATCGGCCGGCGCCACCATCACTTTGACGGTGAGGGACATCGGGTGGCAAGTTTTTCCTCCTTGAAAGAGCTCATCAGAGGAGAACTCGACCGGGTCGAAGAGGATGGGCGAGAGCCCGGGCGTCGGGGTGGGGGTGATATCGAGGGCCGGCGTCGGGGTGGGCGTGGGTGTCGCGTCTTCGGAGACCGCTTCGAAGGCGCCGATGTCGCAGTGCGGTCCCTGCGGCCGGGCGACGTTCCGCTGGTCGAGCGGCAGGCAGGTTGCATCGTCGCCGGCGTCGATCGCCGGGCTGTCGGGGGCCAAGGCGTGGGTGAAGCTGCTCCCGCCGTTGTCCTGCAGGGGGCCCAGCTTCGGCGAAGTATCGGAGAGGTCGCCGACCGCCGTGAAGCCGCAGGTGGTCCCGTCATCCAGATTGAATCCGCCAGAGACGATGGGATCCGGTGCGGCGCAGTTGATGGGGGTGTTTTCAGCGATGATGCTGTTCCGGACGGTCAAGCGGTTGTCGCCGAGGATTCCACCGGAATGGTCTGCGCTGTTCTGGGTTATGGTGACGTTGTTCAAGGTGACCGCGTCGCCGGCGGCCACCATCCCGCCGCCGGTGTTGGCGGACCGGTTGCCGCTGATGGTCACGTTCTTCACCACGCCGGATCGGGCCTGGATGTACAGCCCTCCGCCGTTGGATGTGGCGGAATTGCCGGAAATGGTGGAATTCTGGATCACCACATCACCCATCGACCGCAGGCCGATGCCCCCGCCCGTCCGGGCGTCGGTAAGGTGTATGTTGCCCGAGATCGTGCTGTAGGATAAATCCAGGTCGCCCCGGTCCATTTGCAGGCCGCCCTCCGAATTGTCCCGGATCAGGCCGCCGATGAAATACAGATCGGCGTATTCGGCATAGATCCCCGAGAGCGTGTTGCCCTCGATCGTGCTTCCGCTGATTTGGACGGTGCCGGGCGTGAGCGAGGAATGGGATGCGATCCCGTTCATCGTGTTGCCCCGGACGACGCTGGTTTGCAGGCGCAGCCAGCCGTTGTTGTTGTAGATGCCGTCACCGCTGTTGCCTTCGATGACCGAGTTGGACACTTCGACGCGGGCTTCGCTGTAGATCCCGCCGCCCCGGCCGAAGGGGATATCGCCGGTCTCGTATTCCGCCGTGTTGCCGTGTCCGGGCTGGCCGATCTCCGTCCCGTTTTCCACCCAAAGGGTGGCCGTGCCGGCGCTTCCGGGCACAATATGGACGCCGCCTCCATCGATGCGGGCCTTGTTGTCGATGAGGACACTGTGATTCAGCCGGACGGTGCCTCCATTTACGGCCAGCCCGCCGCCCAAGTAGGCGATGTTGTTGGAGAGGGTGCTTTCGTTCACGATGAGCGAGTGGCTTCCATCGCTGGTGAAGTCGATCCCGCCGCCGCAATCGTGGGCCGAGTTGTTGTCGATGATGACACCGGTCAGTTCCGCGTGGGAAAGATACAGCCCGACGCCGCCAAAGGGATGAAGCGCCCAGCCGATATTGTCCCGGACCTCCGTCCCCCTCATCGTCAGGGATCCGTTGCTGACCCCGATTCCCCCGCCGTTGCCGCGGATGATTCCGCCGGTGATCGTCACAGCGTTCATATTGGAGGAAATCCCCGCCGATACGTTGTCTGTGAATTCGGAGTCGACGATCGTCACCGGCCAGGGGGTGGCGCCGCTGCCGGTCGCCAGGCCGACGTCCCGGTTGCGGCTCACATTCATTTCCTCGAGAATCAGCTCTCCGCGGTTCGAGATGCCGCTGTCGGGGAATTCGACGATCGCCAGGCCTTTCATCGTAACGGCGATATCCGCCGCGACCGTCAGGCCGTCGAGGGTCGGCGGAACGAGTAGGCCGCCGCCGTCGAGCGTCACCAGGGTTGTCCCGCGGACATATCCCGGCTGAGACATTCCATCCAGGATCACCGCCTCGCGGATTTCGGGAAGGGCCGAAAGCGGGGCGATGGTCAGGCTTCCGGCGGGAAGGTTGAAGGTGATGGTGTTGGTTCCGGCCCAGGCGTTGGCTTCCTCGATGGCGGCGCGCAGCGTGCATTCCGTCGCCGAGGCGGCGATCCGGCAGATTTCATCGCCGGGGTCGGAGTCGCCCGAGTCACCGGTGCTGTTGACCACCAACCCGCCGCCTTTGCCGTCGCAGCCGGCGGCGAGCAGAAGCAGCAGGAGGATCGCCATCGGGCGGATCATCCTCCCGCCGATCGCCCGGCTTGCAGCCGGGAATTTCCCCCAGAACGATGGTGCGCTTATCCGAATCCATTCGGCGGATCCTTGCTCCGCGTTTCTCATTAGGTTGCGTTCCGTGTTCATGGTTGCCTCTCTCTTGGGTGGTGGAACTCCAGAAAATTCCATGATGCTCGATTTCTCCGGTTGAAGGATGCCTTTTATCATTGTATAGAACATTATCCCTGGGAACAAATATTTAACGTAAAAAGACGCATATTCTGGAGGTTTTCTGGAGGAATTGCGACACCGAACGTGGAGGTTCTTTGGAGAATCCTTCCTTCCAAAACCGGGGGGAGGAATAAAGGTTGAAAACTGAAATAAGCAGCTGAGCCGGGTATTGCCCGGCTCAGCTTGAAAAACAATTTGTGTGGCTCTTGAGGATGTCCTCCGTTCCCCGCTGGGGAGGCCGGTTACTGCATGCACTGCCCGACGGTCACCTGCCGGAAGACCGTGCTGTGCGCCAGCGCCTGGCCGCCCGCATCGTTGGCGACGAACTGCACCGCCAGCCACAGCTCGCCTTTCACCGTCGACAGGTCCGGGAAATCCTCGCTGTAGATCGTCAGCGTGTACCAGCCGCCGCCCTGGGGGATCATCGAGTAGCCGATGCTCCAGCCCGTCATGTTGCCGCCGCTCTTCTCCTCCAGGCGGTAGAATAAACCGACCGATCCCACACCCTTTTCGGGCGTGACCATTACCTGAATCGTCACCTCTTTGGGTTTGCAGGAGCGTCCGATCTTCGTGTACATCAGATCAGTGGAAAAATTAACCGGATCGAATACGAATTCCGAGAGCGCCGGTGTGGCCGTGGAAGTCAGCGTGCTGGTGGCTGACGGCGGCGTGGCCGTGGCCGGGCTTTCGGCCTCGTAGGCGCCCATGTCGCAGTGCAGGCCTTGCGGACGGGCGACCCCGCGCTGGTCGGTCGCCATGCAGGTGGCGTCGTCGCCGGCCTCGAGCGCCGGGCTGCCGGGCAGCAGGGCGTGGGTGAAGGTGCCGCCGCCGTTGTCGGCCAGCGGCCCGAGGTTCGCCGGCAGGCCGGAAAGGTCGCCCGGATCGGCCAGCGCGCAGGTGCCGTCGGTGTCGAGATTGTGTCCCTGGGATGTGACGGACAGTCCGCCGCAGTTCCCCGCGGCGTTGTCCGCGACGATGGTGTTGCGCATCGCCACCAACGAGGGATTTTGGACGTGCACGCCGCCGCCGAAGTTTGCGGCGAGGGTGACGTTGGTGAAGCCGATGCTCCCGTTCTCCACTTCCACGCCGCCCCCGGAGACGACCGCCGAATTCCCGCTGACGGTCATGTTGGCCAGGCTGATCTTGCCGGCGTCCAATCCCCACAAGTACAGACCCCCGCCGGTGGATCCGGAGGAGTTGCCCGAGACGGTCGAGTTTTGCATCGCCGCCGTAATGTTGTAGGCGGCGATCCCGCCGCCGTCTCCGGCGGAGTGGTTGCCGACGATTTCGCTGCGGTCCATGGTCAGGCTCCCGCCGTTCATCCGGATTCCGCTCGCGCCGTTGTCGCGGATCGATCCATGGGTGATCGACAAGTCGGCGTTGATGGCGCCGATGCCGGAGAAGCCGTTCTCGGCGAACTTGCTGCGTTCGATGTTGATCAGGGTGGTGGCTCCGGTGATGAAGGACTCGAGTCCGGAGAGGGTGTTGCCGCTGACCGAGCTGTCGAGGATGCGCACTTCCCCGCCGTCGTTATAGATTCCGTCGCCGGTGTTGCCTTCGACCGACGATTCGGAGATGTTCAACTGCTTGGTGTTGTAGATTCCGCCGCCCAGGCCGCCGGCCGCGGGTGCGGAAGAGGCGATGTTGCCCTCGCCGATCCGGCCGATGACGGTTCCGTCTTCCACCCAAAACGCCGGGTTGTTGTTGTGGTTGACGAACACGCCGCCGCCGTGGCGCTTGGCGCGGTTGTTAATCAGCGTGCTGGCCGCCAAATGCGAGGTGCCGGCGTCGATGTAGATCCCGCCGCCGTCGTATCCGTAGTTGCCGTCGAAGGTGCAGTTGTCCATCATCAGCATTGTCCCCGGCATTCCCCACAGGTACAACCCGCCGCCCTTGAGGCCGGCGGTGTTGCCCTCGATCGTCGTGTTGCGGATGTCCGGATTGCCGGCCATGGAAAGGTAAATCCCGCCGCC
>JAFGKK010000011.1 GCA_016928575.1 Anaerolineales bacterium | reverse complement strand
GATCGTCACCCCCCGGTGTGATAAATGCTCGTCACCCCCCGGTGTGATAAATGCTCGTCACCCCCGAGTGGGTTTATCGGGGGTCCATAAGGTGCTGGAATGCACAACTTCTGGATGCCCGCCAAGTACACCCCGCTTCGCGGAGCCGGCGCGGGGATGACGAGTAATTGGATGCCCGCTAAGTACACCCCGCTTCGCGGGGCCGGCGCGGGGATGACGAACAATAGGATACCCGATTAGTGCACCCCGCCATAACGAACAACCGGCTTCCGAATTTTTTCCCCGTTGACGTTTCGTTAACAATTGGGATGATATCGTACTGGTAGATGAACAGGGAAGGGAGCGATTGTTTATGAATCTCGACCGTTTCACCGAACGGGCGCAGGAGGCGCTGCTCGAGGCGCAGCGCTCGGCGCTCGAATTCCGGCACGCTTACATCGAACCGGTGCATGTCCTCCATGCCCTGCTGCGGCAAGCGGACGGCGTGGCGCCGCAGGTGATCCTGCGCGCGGGCGGGGATCCGCGCGCGATCGGCGCCGAGTTGGAGCAGGACCTGCGGGCGCTGCCGAAGGTCGGCGGCGACACCTCGCAGATCGGCCTTTCGCGGCAAAGCGCCGACGCGCTGGCCGCGGCCGAACGCGAAGCCGCGGCGATGAAGGACGAGTACGTCTCGGCCGAACACATCCTGCTGGCGCTGGCCGAGGCGCTGCCGATTCTGCGCCGGCACAACCTGGGCAAGGATGCGCTGCTTAAGGCGCTGGCGACCGTGCGCGGCAGCCAGCGGGTCACCTCCCAGAATCCCGAGGGCACCTACAACGCGCTTGAAAAATACGGACGCGACCTGACCGCATTGGCGCGGACGGGCAAGCTCGACCCGGTCATCGGGCGCGAGGAGGAGATCCGCCGGGTGATCCAGATCCTTTCGCGGCGGACGAAGAACAACCCGGCGCTGGTGGGGGATCCGGGCGTGGGCAAGACGGCGATCGCCGAGGGGCTGGCTCAGCGGATCGTGCGCGGCGACGTCCCCGAGGGGCTCAAGCACAAGCGCCTGATCCAACTCGACCTGGGGGCGCTGGTGGCGGGCGCCAAATACCGCGGCGAGTTCGAGGAACGGCTGAAGGCGGTGCTCAAGGAAGTGACCGAATCCGACGGGCGGGTGATCCTGTTTGTCGACGAACTGCATACGGTGGTGGGGGCCGGGGCGGCCGAGGGCGCGATGGATGCGGGCAACATGCTCAAGCCGATGCTGGCCCGCGGCGAACTGCACCTGATCGGGGCGACCACACTCGACGAATACCGCAAGCACGTGGAGAAGGACGCGGCGCTCGAGCGCCGGTTCCAGCCGGTGCTGGTGGAAGAGCCGTCGGTGGAGGATACGGTCTCGATCCTGCGCGGGTTGAAGGAAAAATACGAACTGCATCACGGGGTGCGGATCACCGACGCGGCCGTGATCGCCGCGGCGACCCTCTCCCAGCGCTACATCCCGGACCGGCGGCTGCCCGACAAGGCGATCGACCTAATCGACGAAGCCGCCGCCCGGATGCGGACGGAGATCGATTCCAAGCCGCAAGCGCTCGATACGGTGGACCGCGAGGTCATGCAATTGGAGATCGAGCGCGAGGCGCTGAAGAAGGAGCGCGATCCCGCCAGCCGCGAGCGCCTGGGAAAGATCGAAAAGGAAATCGCCGAGGGGCGCGAAGAATCCCGGCGGCTGAGCGCCCAGTGGCAGAACGAGAAGCAGGCGATCCTCGGACTGCGCTCGGTCAAGGAGGAGATTGAGCAGACCCGGTTGAAGATCGAGGAGGCCGAGCGGCGGGCGGATTTGGAAGGCGCCGCGCGGTTGAAATACGGGACCTTGCCGGAACTGGAGGCCAAGCGCGCCGAGGCCGAATCCAAATTGAATGCCCAATCCGGCGGCGCGCGCCTGCTGAAGGAGGAAGTGGACGCGGAAGACATCGCCGCGGCCGTTTCCAAATGGACCCACATCCCGGTGGAGCGGCTGTTGGAGGGCGAGGTGGACAAACTGGTGCGGATGGAGGAACGGCTGCACCGGCGGGTGGTCGGCCAAGACGAGGCGGTCCGGGCGGTCTCGAACGCTATCCGCCGCGCGCGGGCCGGCCTGCAGGATCCGAACCGGCCGCTGGGCACGTTCATCTTCCTCGGGCCGACCGGGGTGGGAAAAACGGAACTGGCCCGCACGCTGGCCGAGTTCCTGTTCGACGACGAGCAGGCCATGATCCGGATCGACATGGGCGAGTATCAGGAGAAGCACACCGTCTCGCGGTTGATCGGCGCGCCGCCGGGGTACGTGGGCTACGAGGAGGGCGGCCAGCTGACCGAAGCCGTCCGCCGCCGGCCGTACGCCGTGGTGCTGCTGGACGAGATCGAGAAGGCCCATCCGGAGGTGTTCAACGTCCTGCTGCAGCTTCTCGACGACGGGCGGCTGACCGACGGCCAGGGCCGCACGGTTTCGTTCCGCAACGTGGTGGCGATCATGACCTCGAACCTCGGCGGAGAGTTGTGGCAGAACGGCGCCGCGGTCTCGCGCGAAGCGGTGACGGCCATACTCCAGCGCGCCTTCCGGCCGGAGTTCCTCAACCGGGTGGACGAGATCGTGATCTTCCAACCGCTTACCGAGGAGCAGATCGGGCGGATCGTCGAAATCCAACTGGAGCGGGTGGAGGTGCTGCTGGCCGAGAAAAACATCCGGCTGGAGGTGACCCCCGCCGCCCGGCGCCACCTGGCCGAGCAGGGGTGGGATCCGGCCTTCGGGGCGAGGCCGCTCAAGCGCGCCATCCAACGCGCACTGCAGGACGGGCTGGCGATGAAAATCCTGCAGGGTGAAATCAGCGCCGGGCAGACCGTCCGGGTGGACCGCGGGAAGGACGGATTGAACTTCTCCCCCAAACGCGGAGGGAAGGACGCAGATTGAGCGGGCAGGGCTGGCGCGGATCCGCCGGAGCGGCGGATTTCTTCGATTTGACTTAATTGGTCGACCTTATTGGATGGGCACAGCCCAATTGTCGGTCCCCATCAAGAAAAACCTGAAAAATAAGGGGAAAAACCAATTCGGACAGCGATGGTCCATAAAATTTATATTCCTCTTTTATCCAAGGCGGCAGATAATTCAAATCCTTACGATGGTCCTGCAATAATTGCGCACACTTTATTAATTGCCATTTTACGGTAAACTATACAGTGCTATAGGATGATAGCAATACCAAAAAGCTACGGGTTTTCCTATTTTTAAGGAAAGGAGGAAAAAACCATGTTCAAGAAACTGCAGAAGAAAGGCCAAGGCTTGGTGGAATATGCTCTGATCCTTGTTCTCGTCGCCATCGTGATTATCATTATTCTATCGGTCCTTGGTCCTGCCATTGGCAACGTCTTCAGCCAGATCATCAACTCCATCTAGGCAACCCATAGGGTACTGAAGCAAGCCTCCGGCGGCCGGAAAGAAATCCCGGCCGTCTTTTTTTTTCAGGAACGATGGAAGCGCCGGATCCGGTTGAAGGGGGAAACGCCTCGCGGTTCTATCCTGAATAACTCCGGCATCGAAAAAGCCGCCTCCGGGAAAGGAAGTCAGCGGAGGTTGAAAACGGTTACCATGGATCGCGCTCTCTTGCATCCACAAGTTTATCGCTCTCTTCGAACATCCGGCAATTAACCGGCCTTTTATTGATCCCTGCCGTTTTTTAAGGGAGGATGGGATCAACCCAACGGCCGGAAAAAACCGGCTGATCCTTTCCGGAAAGGAGGCACATCCCATGTTCAAGAAGCTGCAGAAGAAGGGCCAAGGTTTGGTGGAGTATGCGCTGATCCTCGTCCTGGTTGCCATCGTGATCATCATTATTCTGTCGGTCCTTGGTCCCGCCATCGGAAACGTGTTCAGCCAGATCATCGTCAACATCTAGCGCACCGTGCAATTTCCTCCTTTTCACCCGGCGGCCGGGATGAGTTCCCCCGGCCGCCGGACTGTTTTCGCACTCGGATCCGCCTGGCTGGGAGGAATTCCCAAGTTTGCTTTGCGGCGGCCTCGAGAGCAGGGCGTGCTTCGGACGACCGAATTAGCAACCTCGACGCGTTTTCCCGGATTATCCGGAATTCCTGCATTTTCCGGCCTAATCCGGCCGCCCGTTTCGGAGTTATCCGGCCGGTGATTCCGGAGTTATCCGGCCACCCATTCCGGAGTT
>JAFGKK010000010.1 GCA_016928575.1 Anaerolineales bacterium | reverse complement strand
TTCCTTTTTCTTTTTTTCGCTCCGCGCCTGGATTCTCATGCGAAAGCCGGAATTGGCATTTTAAAAACCACTTTTTTCAGGGGAGTCTTAAATGTAATTACTCAGTAGCCAGCAATCCATCCTCACCCTCAACTTCTTAACCCAGTCCCCCTCTCCTATCCTGCCTTCGCTCCCTCCCTCGGCACTCATTTTGCCGGGGGAAGCGGGGGGATGCCAAGAGAGAGGGAATGGAATTGATGATAGCGTTAAGAAAGGAGACAGGGAGAATATCTGCGGAGCAATAAACAGGCTCAGTGATGAAATTTTTCGGTTTGTATAAAAGGTTTCGCCTCAGTCCAGTTACGCCTTCCTGAGGATATTCAGACAGGCGACCTTTCTCTCGCCTTGGTTCCCGCCGGCGAAGTCACGCAGCTCGTTGCCATAAAACATAAATCCGTCCGGTCCGTACTTGCGTTCCGACCCGTTGAGATAATCGGTCTCCATTGCCGCCGAGAGGACCTGCCCGATGACCAGCGACTGAATTCCTTTCTGTGAAAGGTCGACGTCGTTTTTCAGCCGGCATTCCAAACAGAGGAAGGCTTCCCTGATCCTGGGAACGGCGACTATCCGTGACGGTTCCGCGGCGAATCCCCCGACCGCAATCTCATCGGCATCGTCCTCATTGTGGAACACGGTTTGGTAACAGGCGTCAAAATACCGCGCGCTTAGGAAATTGACGCAAAATTCCTCGGTCCGCAAGATGTTTCGGTAGGTATGCGTCTGCCGGACCAGCGGCGTGACGGCATAATAGCCGCCGCTGTCGCCGTAGAAGGAACTCCACGACTGAAAACAGGCGTTGGGTTTTCCGTTTTCCTTGACGGTGGTAATCAGAAAAAGCGCGTGGGGTATGCCCAACGCCATTTCAAAATGGGAAAAAATCGAAAATTCCCCCGGCCAGCGATCGATGAAATTTTCCGGTTTGCTTGCGCCGATTTCGGTTTTCGTCATTCGGCCTCCCGCCCTCCCGTAAACCGCCAGACGGGCGGATTTGCAAACGCGCGCATCGCGGGTTCCTCGGCAGTGCGCCGCTGGTCCTCAGCCCGTTCCCGCCGCTTCCCGGACGCAGCGGGCCATACGCGGCACATCGTCCGTGCATATGCTGACGGCGCCGGAGCCGAGCGCCGCTCGGCAGCGCCGTTCTGAATTCACGCCCCAAGCGTGCAACGCGATTCCCCGCATGCGGATTTCGCCGGCGGTCCGTTCCGAGAGCTGCGAAGCATTCAGGTGGAGCGCTCCCGCGCGGGCCTCTGAAGCCCGTTCGAGCGCCCGGGCGATGACCCTTTCCGGCCGGATCCAGAATCCGTGCGGCGCAGTGAGCAACCCGGTTTGCAGCCCGGGAACGGCGTCGTGAAACGCCTGCAACAACTCCGGCTCGAAGGATATGATTTCCATCCCCTCCCAATCGGGGCGGAATGCCTGCAAGATCTCCCCCGCCCGCGCCGCAGTTTCCGGATCGTTCCCTTTCAGTTCGATCTGCAATTCGATCCGGCCGGCCAGGGCTTCCAGCGCCTCGCGCAGCGTGGGAATGTACGCGTCGGCCCCGCGCACGGCGCGGAAGCGCGCGGCTTTAACCTGCGCCAACGTGGAACGGCCGACCGCGCCGAAAGCGGAGGTGGTCCGTCCAAGGGAGGAATCGTGGATCACGACGGGGACCCGGTCGGCGGTCAGGCGGACGTCGAACTCAATCCCGTCCGCGCCGAGCGCAATCGCCCGTTCGAACGCCGGGATGGTGTTTTCCGGAGCGAGGTCGTACACGCCGCGGTGGGCGAAGAGTTTCATCGGCGGGCAAATCCTCCCCCGCGGATTTGCGAGATGCCCGGATTAATCGCGGAGTGCGAAAACTGGCAGGCGTTCAGAATGGTTTTACGATCCGCGCCGTAAAAACCATAGCCAGTAAAATTTTCATGTAGCTTTCGCAGATGCCGGGTTCGCAGCGTGTCATTCATTCCGCCTCCGCTTATACCGGACGTCCGGAGACTAACCCGCAGGGAAGTTCCATATTATAGACAAGGAAGCCCTCCAGACCAAGCCGGATTTGGAGGACGGATTTGCGCAATAACAATCCGTCACCCTCCGTATGATTGCTGCGCCGCGAAGCAAAAACTCGTCCTGCCGTATAATGCATGCCGAATCGCTTTCCCATTCGCATCTCAAGGAATACGTGCGCTGGATCGAGGAAGCCAAACGCGACGAGACCCGGATGAAACGGATCGCCGAGACGGTCCGGATGATTGCGGCGGGGAAGAAACCGCGTTGACGAGGAAACCGCAATGACCATCGATCAGGCGTTCAACGCCTCCATCGAATATTACGACGAGTGGATGCGCAAAGCGCTCCCAAACTACAGCGATCTTTTCCGGACCGCTCAGGAACGGGTACCGTTCCCGGCCGATCAGGCGATCGAGGTGCTGGACCTGGGCGCCGGCACGGGCCTGTTTTCCAAGCACATCCTGATGAAATATCCGAAGGCGAAATTTCTTCTGGTCGATCTGGCGGATAGGATGCTCGACGTCGCCCGGCGGCGGTTTGCCGGGCGCCCGGATCAGTTCGAATACCGCATCTCGGATTACCGGTCGCTTCAGAACGCGCAGGAATTCGACCTGGTGATTTCGAGCCTGTCCATTCACCACCTCACCGACGACGAAAAGCAACATCTGTTCCGGATCCTGTACGGCAGGCTGCGGACGCCGGGAGTCTTCCTCAACATCGATCAGATCCGCGGCGAAACGGAATATCTGCGCGATCTGTATTGGACGCATTGGCTGACCCAGGTCCGGCGCGAAGAGCCGTCGGAGGAGCGGATCCGCGAGAGCATCGACCGCCGCAAAACGTACGACCGGGACGCCCTTCTGGAAGACCAGCTCCGCTGGCTTCGCGACGCGGGCTTCACCAACGTAGATTGCGTGTATAAAAATTATTTCGTCGGCGTTTTTTTTGCGATGAAAACCTAGATTATTCCCGTTTTTTCAACCGGTTTTTTGCGGTATCGACAGGCGAATTGTGACCATTCCACCCGCTCCGTTCGCACCCTACCCCGAGGTCGACGCCGTCCTGTTCGACCTTCTGGATGGCATCGGTTCGATTTTGGGGAGCCGCCTCGTCGGCCTGTACCTGGACGGCTCGCTCGCCGGCGGCGATTTCGACCCTGCCAGCGACATCGATTTCCTCGCCGTCACCGAGGAAGAGATCGATACTTTTAAATTCGCAGCGCTGCAGGCGATGCACGAACGGCTGGCCGCGAAGCATCCGCGCTGGGGGGTGGAATTGGAGGGCTCGTACATTTCCCGCGGCGCCGTCCGGCGCTACGATCCGGCGCTTTCGACGCATCCGAACCTGGAACGCGGCAAGCCGGTGCGCCTGAAAATGGCCCGCCACGACGAGGACTGGCTGATCCATTATTACGTCGTGCGCGAACGCGGGATCCCGCTCCTCGGCCCGGATCCCAAAACGCTGATCGACCCCGTGCCGCCGGAGGCGTTGCAGAGCGCCATGCGGGCCACGCTCGAAAAATGGTGGGCGAGTTTCCTGGTCGATCCGAGCCCACTAATGCGGCGCGGCTACCAATCCTACGCGGTGCTGACGATGTGCCGGATCGGCTTCACGCTCGCGACGGGGTCGGTCGCCTCGAAATCCGACGCGGCGGGGTGGGCCAAGGCGAAGTTGGATGCGCGCTGGGGGAGGCTGGTGGACCGGGCGCTGGCCGGACGGTTCGATCCGAATCCCGAAACGGAGGCGGACGAAATCCGGGAGACGCAGGAGTTCATCCGCTATACGCTGGACCGCAGCCGTATTGCCTCAGCCGCCGGGAAAAGTATTGGCTGAACCTCGCTTTTCCGGCCTCTTTTTCCCGAGGCCTTTTTCCCGCCAAGACGCGAAGGCGCAATGAAACACCCAATCGCGTTTCAATCCTTCCACCAGCCGGCTCCATCAAAACACCCGGCCGATGGCGGATCGCCTTTTCCTCAGCGGGTCAATCCGCTTAAATATCCGGAGATGATCTCCACCGCCTTCTCCACCCCGGGCTCGGCTTCGATGCGACGGCCAAAATCTGCGGCGCGGTCGCGCATGGCCCCATCGTCAACCGCCTGCCGGATCGCATCGGCCAGTTTTTGCGCCGTCAAGCTATGGTAAGAAACAGGCTTCGGGCCGAGCTGCAGCTCCGACACCCGCTTCGCCCAAACGAATTGGTCGGCCGCATACGGCGTGATGATCGACGGAACCCCGGCGCGCAAACCGGCCGCCGTGGTGCCCGCTCCCCCGTGATGAACAACCGCCGCCATCCTCGGGAACAGCCAGGAATGCGGGATCGAATCCACAGCAAAGACGGTCTCCGGGAGAGCATCGCCCCCCAACCCGCTCCACCCTCTGAGCAGGATCCCCCTCACCCCGGCGATCCGGATCGCCTCCAAGACAAGTTGCGTGGTTCCGCGGACCTCCGCATCCGGCATGCTTCCGAAACCGATGTACACGGGGGCGGCTCCGGAATCGAGAAAGGCTCTGAGGCCATCCGGCGGCTGCCAGCCCGGCGGCGGATCGCAGAACCAATATCCGGTCACATGGACTTCCGACGGCCAATCCGCCGGCCGCGGGATCACCGATGGGCTGTATCCAAAAACGTGGGGCGCAGTCCTGCGGATGATCCCGGCCGGTCCGCCGGCCGGCAGCGGCGGCAAGCCCAAGGCTTGCTTGCGCCAGGCATTCTGAAAGCCGCGGAAGAAAACCCACATCCCCTATTCGTAAAGCGAATAGGAGATTTTATTGAGAAACCTGATTCGCAGGCCGTGAAAATTTATCCCGATCATGGGAAATTTGCCGGTCGGATAAACCGGCCCCAAACCGGCCTGAAGTTAAGGGACATTCATCTTTTGCGCGGCGTCGAGAGCGCCGTTGGGAACCGCCGTCAGCACGACGGCGTCGCTTCCCCGGCAGTTAGAACACACTTCCTCCAGAAAGGTCCGGATCAGCGGCAGCCCCTCGCGGAACATTGATCGCATCAGCCGGACCGGATTGTTGCTCTTCGCCGCGGCCTGCATGGAAGGGTGCTCCATGATCTGCTGCGGATTGACGCTGATCGGGATATGGTGCAGTCCGTATGCGGCGATCAGCCCCGAGAATATTTTCGGGGCGGAAAGGAAAACCTCAAACCCGGCCTTCTGCAGGCCGGATCCCAGGGCGATAAACGGTTGAACGTCCCCGCGCGAACCAACGGCGGCGATGGTGATTTTCATACACCTTTTTTACCGCAAAGGCGCGAAGAACGCAAAGAGGACCTCAAAATAACCGCGCTCTTTGCGTTTTTTTGTGGCGCCGGATTTTCCCTCATTTCGATTGGTCCGCGCTGCGCCACCATGCGATCGTGGCCGCGACGCCGATAAGGCAGGTGAGCATCACCAGGACGTAACTGTGCACGCCGACTCCCTCGGCGCGCGCTCCATAGACAACGCTGAACATCATGCTGACCATGCCCGGCACGGCCCACGGGAAACGGTCGCCCCAGCCCATCAGGCCGGCGATCTGGGCCGCGCCCAGCGTGCCGAACGCCCACGCCAAAGGAGGCAGATAGCCGCGGCCGGCGCTGGCAAACAGCGCCACGAGCGGCATGAGCAAGGCGGTCAGGAAAGTGGAAAGCATCAGGGATCCGAATGCGGTCCGGACCGCGCCGGACGACCAACCCGGGAGCGAGATTGCGGCACCGACAAGAATGCCGAGAAGAAAAATCCAGACTCCCAGACACAGGATCCAGAGGGTGGATAGCAGCAGTTTCGCCCAGACGATCGTCTCCCGGCGGGTCGGGAGCGCCAGCAGTTGCTTGGCGGTGTGATCGGAAAACTCGCGCCCGAACACCCAGGCGAAAATGAAAGCGAACAGGATCGCCCCCGCCCCCGCGGTCCCCACCGAAAGGAAATCGAAATACGACTGCCAATCGACGGTTCCCCCGCTGAGCAGCTGCGCCTTGGCGCCGACGAGGCCCATCGCCCGCGCCTGCTCGGGGTTGCGCATGATCATCATGAACACGCCGCCGATGATAGGGAATGCCGAAAACGCGGCGAAGGTAATCCACGGCACCTTGGATCGGAAAGCCTTCAGGGATTCAGTCCAGAAAGCGGTATAGAAAGAAGTCATGTTCATTTCTCCATTTCGCATAACATGAAGACCTGTCAGGTCTTAATGCGTCAGTTTCAGAAAATGCTGCTCGAGGTCTTCCTGCTCCACCGCCAAATGAGTGGGCGGAACACAGTCGCCCACCAACAGCTCGGCGATCCGATCCGGCGCGTTGATCGACCGTTCATCGCCGAGGTAAATCGAACCGTCGGCGAGCTTGGGGTCGCAACCGGCCCGGACCAGCGTTTGCTGCGCCTTCGGCAAGTCGCGCGTTTTCACGACGAGCCGTCGGGCGCGCAGTTCTTCCAACTGTCCTGCCCGCAGCTCCTCGATCAACCGGCCTTTGTGGATGATGCCGATCCGGTCCGCGAGCCGGTCGACTTCGGTGAGAATGTGGCTCGACATGAATACCGTCACGCCTTTCTCCTTTGCCAGTCCAGCGAGCAGTCCGCGGATCTCGACGACGCCCGCCGGATCCAACCCGTTGGCCGGCTCGTCGAGGACGACCAGCTCCGGCTCGTGGAGCAGCGCCCGCGCAAGCGCCAGGCACTGGAGGTTGCCGGTCGAGAGAGTCCCCGCTTTGCGGCCCGCATACTCTCCGAGATGCAGCAGGCCGATCACGCGGTCGGTCGCGGAGGAATCGGTGTACTCCTGCAGCCGCCGCGCTATTTCAAGATTCTCCCGGACGGTCAGGTCCGGGTAGGCGGAGGGACGCTCGACCATGTGTCCGATCCGCCGCCAGGGACCGCGCCCGTGCGGCCCGACCGGTTCCCCCATAACCCGCACGGATCCGGCGCTGGGTTTGATCATCCCGAGCAGGGCGCGGATGGTCGTCGTCTTCCCCGCGCCGTTGAGGCCGAGGAAGCCGTAGATTTCGCCGCGCCCGACGCGCAGGTCGACCGAATCCACGGCCCGCACCGCGCCGTAAGCCTTCGACAATTGTCTCGTTTCAATAGACAGATCCATATTTTCCTCCTCGCCGGCAGACCGTCTTGCCGGCGCCGGACGCGCATCCCCGCACGGCCGGAGCCGCGCGGATCGCCGTTGCGGTTGCGGATCCAACCGCCGGACTGTTCAAAGGATTCGGGGATTACCGTTTTCCTTTGCCCTCACCCATAATCGAACCCATGCTCTTGCGATATTCGTCGAACGCCGTCCGGCCCTTGGCGGTCAGGCGGAATTCGGTGTGCGGGATCTTCCCGCGGAAGGATTTCTTCACGGTGAGATATCCCGCCTCCTCGAGCCGCATCAGATGCACCGAGAGGTTGCCTTTGGTCAGGCGGCTCTCCTTGAGGAGGAAGAGGAAGTCCGCGGATTCGACCGACGAGAGCAGCGCCACCAGAAGCAGCCGGGACGGCTCATGGATCACCCGATTCAACTCGGCGAGGCCGCGCAGCTGCCCGGTCATTCTTCCTCCCGATACGGGAAGGGGTTCTCCCTGCGGTAGAGCAGGAAGGTGGCGGATCCCGCGATAATCAGGATCACCCCGGTAACGGTGCTCAACACACTCATCCCGACGAATAACCGGCTGAGGAGCTCGTCCAGCGACGCGCGCATCGCCTCCGGCATCGGCTGGAGCCAATCCGCCTGTAGCGCGTCGGCGGCAAGGCTCGGAAACCCGAGCAGGGCCTGCCACGCGCCGACCCCCAACCCGGCCAGAAGAGTCAGCCCGCCCATAATCCGGAACCGTCGCAGGCCCATCCACTCGCCCGAGCTGTAGAACAGAACGCCCCACAGTATTCCGACCAGGATCGGGAGCCAGGCCGGTATGGAGGCCAGAACCCCGCGAAAGGACGGCACGAAAACAAACCCCGCCAGCAGCCCCAGCACCGGCAGAATGGCGGCCAGGATGACGTTACGGATGAAGGTCAGGATGATGCCCGGCATGATCCGTTTGCCCTGGACCACGCCGGTCCGCGGGTAGGTGAAGCGGTCCTTCAGCCACCAGATGGCCAGGATGATCGCCAGGAACGCGGCCAGCTTGACGAGTCCGATGTCCACCGCGGTGGAAGCGAATTGCGGCAGGAACTCCGCTTGGCCGTCGATCCCGCGCAGGAAGATCACGCTCGAAACCAGGATCAGGAAGATCCCTCCGAGGATCTCCGTGAATCCGTCGGCGAACCAATAGGCGCGCCCGCGTTTGACGGCGGTTTCAATTTGCTCGTCCACGTAATCTCCTTTGAAATAAACTAGTTTTCAATAAAAACTTGTTTATGTTTATATTCCATAGCAACCCTTTGTCAAGTGTTACCTTAGGAAGTAACCCGGCTTTTTCAGACGATATCTGTTTTGTGTGTTGTAGAATTAAATTGCTCTTTTATAGGGCAAAGGCGCAATGCATCTGCGATAAATGTCACTTGGTTTGATTTCTTCAAACATAATTTCTCGGCCAGTGGTCGTCATGCCGGCGTCCGCCCTCGCGAAGTGAAAAAACAGGGATAACCAGAGAGTGGCATAAAAAAAAAGTGAAAGGGAAAGCAGGCTGCTTAATTTACAGGAGGGTCATCCTTTTTTAATGTGAAGAGACTGGCAAGCCGGTCGCTGTGAAATGTCTGAAAAGGCGCCTTAGCATTTTCAGGATCTATCATCTCAAGAAAAATAATGGGAAATGAAAGAACAACAAATTAAGGAAAATATGGAAGTAAAAAATCCACTTATTAATGAAGAAACTTCATAGTGACTATGCGAAGCCGGATTTGTTACTTCTTTTTTGCCGTTTTTCTGTTTCAAAAATTAATCGATCGATCCTTCCACAATAATAGCTTTCGTCTCCGCCCCTGCCTCCCGGAGCGGCGCGATGGCCCGGTATTCTGCCGAGGCGAGCCATTTGCGGATTTTTTGCTGGTTCGGAAATTCCAAAAGTATCAGTCTTTCCGGACGCCAAGTTTCCGACAAGGCGTAAACCTGCCGCGTCCGCGCCAGATATTTTCCCCCATATTTGGCCACGATCTCCGCCACTCTGGATTGGTACTCCCGATACGGAACGGGGTCGAGGATTTTCGAATCAATGATCATGTAGCAGGGCATGCCTACTTCCTCCGCAAGGCTTGGGTAAAGCGAGGTCATCGCGGGCGCCGATGAAGGCGAAGCTTCCTCTATGGCTTCAAGCAGAACCGGATTGCAACGCCCTTACCGCACGCGCCGAGACCGGACGGATGACGCCGCCGTCAGTGTCGATCCGCATCCTGCTCGTGCGCGGTCAATCGCTCAGAGCCGGTTGGATGAAATCCTCGATCAACTCGAAGAGGTCGTCGTGATCCGGCATATCCGCCGTGGTGACGACGATCAGATCGGATTCCGGGATTACGAAGACCATCTGCCCGCCCCGTCCGAGGGCCGCGTAGGCGCCCCAGCGGGGATAGATCCACCATTGATATCCGTATCCGAACGCGCCGCCGGTGGCGGTGTGTTTGCGGGTCGATTCGCGCACCCAATCCGCAGGCACAATTTGCCGCCCGTCCCACTCCCCGCCGCGCAGGTACAACAATCCGAGTTTGGCCATATCGCGCGGCGTGAGATACAGCCCCCAGCCTCCGACCGAAGCCCCCGCCGGATCGCTTTCCCACCGGTAATCGGCGATCCCGATTCGGGGAAAGAGATGTTCGGCGGCGTATTCCTCCGCCGTCTTCATGGTCGCCACCTGCAGGATGGCCGAAAGCAGGTTGCTGCACCCGGAACAATAATTGAACGCGGTTCCCGGAACGTCCGCCATCGGCAGATCGAGCATGAACTTCACCCAATCGACGGTGCTGTAGAGCTCCCGGAAGGTCTCGTCGGCTTCCAGCCAAGCCAGGCCGGAGCGCATCGTCAGCAAATCCTCCAGGGTCATGGCTTCCTTGCGCGGATCGGGGTTTTCAAACAGCGTCCCGGGAAAGAAATCCAGAACCTCCTGTCCGATCCCGAAGATACCCCCCTCCTCCACCGCGATCCCGATCAGGGCGGACAGGAAGCTTTTGGTGACGGAATAGAGGGCATGCTTCTCGTCCGCCGTTTGATTTTTGAAATACGTCTCGTGGACGATATACCCATGCCGGATCACCACTATGCTGTGCAAGTCCAGCTTCTCCGCTCGGATTTGCTTAAGCATCCCGTCCAGCTTCGCCCCGTCCAAACCCTGCTCCTCCGGCGCGGACGTGAGCCAGCCTGCGGTCGGCCAATAGGATTTCTCCGAATCCGGAAATTCGGTGGCCGAAGCGCCGAATCCGCCGGACGGGTTTGCGCAACCGGCGGCGAAGGCCACACTGCAGGCTGTCAGGAGATATGCGATGATTCGCGATATTGGAATTTTCATTCCCTTGACTTCCTTCGGAGCCTTTTTCGCGTTTCTACGATTCCCACGCTCCCGGCCGGTCTTTCCGCTTCTTGGGCGCAGCCGGGCGGCGCGCAAGTGCGCACACAACCCCCGCCCCGTCGCTAATAATACACATTTTTCATTACCACTCGGCCGTCACCAGAAAAAACCGTCCCTTCCATTTCTAGAAATTCTCGTTTCATCCGCACTCCCCCTTGAAATCCGCCCAAGGTTCCGTCCGCCCTGACCGTGCGGTGGCACGGGATCAGGATCGGAAACGGGTTTTCCGCCAACGCCTTTCCAGCCGCCCGGCCGCCGCCTCCCACTCCGATCCGTGCGGCCAGCCGTCCGTATGTGCTGACCCATCCGCGGGGTATGCGGGATTCCGCCTGCAGGATTTTTCTCTGGAATCGCCCACACCTTTCCAAGGCGATTCCTTCAAGAGAAAACGTCACCGATTGGCCGCGAAGGAACAACCGCATCCGCTCGAGGATTTCCGCGATATCCTCTCCGGAGGAGGATTTAACTCCGGGGAACTGCTGTCTGGCCTTCCGGACCGGTGAAAGGGTTTCCTCCAGGAAGATCCGCTGAATTCTCGGTTTTCCGGCCGTTTTCCTCCAAACGACGGCGGCCGAGCCGAAAGGGAAAGAGATCACCGTGAAGAGGCTGCGGTCTTGCTGGAGGCCCTGACGCCGGCGATCCATGCGCGTCGCTTCCATCGCGCCGCCTTATTCCCCTTCCGACCACCGCAGGGGTAGGAGCTCCTCCAGCCGCACGGATTTGGATCCGCTAAGGAGGATCTCCGCCTGCAGGTTTCCGCGGTCGACTTGCCACATCAACTCCCGGCAGCGTCCGCACGGCGGGAGAAAGTTGCCGTCGGCGGTCATCGCCGCGATCTTCGCGATCCGCGATTCCCCCTTCGTCACCATCTGGGCGATGGCCGCGTGCTCGGCGCAAAATCCGATACCGCAGGCCGCATCGATGCTCACGCCCAGATACGTATTTCCGTCCACGGTTAACAGCGCCGCGCCGACGTCGCCCGCCGAGCAGTCCCCGCTCAGTTTCCGCCGCTTGGCGACGTTCCGGGCTTTGGTGATCAATTCCAAATTTTCGATCATCATCCCTCCTCAAGCCGCGGCCGCGCAGCCGGCTTTCCCCCGGCATACGTCGGCTGATCCGCCGATTCAACCGCGCACGGAGAATTTTCCTTCCAGGACATTCGCCGGCTGCGCCGGCGCCTCCAAATCGGGCTGTTGACCGCCGACCCATACCCGGAACTCTCCCGGCTCGATCACCCAACCGCCGTTTTCGTCGGCGAACGCCGTCTGTTCGCCCTTCAGGGTAAACTTCACGGTTTGCTTTTCTCCGGGCGCCAACCGCAGGCGGGCAAATCCTTGCAGTTGGAGGCGCGGCACGGACAGCGACGCCTCCGCGTCTTTCAGGTACAGTTGCACCACCTCGTCGCCTTCCCGCTTCCCGGTGTTTTCCACTTCGGCTTCGACGGTCACGGAGTCCCCCGGATTGACTTCCTCCGGATGGATCCTCAAATTCCGATAGGCGAATGTCGTGTAGCTCAATCCGTAGCCGAACGGGTACAAGGGCTTGCCGGTGAAATAGCGGTAGGTCCGGTTCTCCATGCTGTACTCGTCGAATTTCGGTAGATCCGAAGTGGACGCATAGAACGTCACCGGCAGGCGGCCGCCGGGGTTGGCCCGTCCGAAAATCGCCTCGGCCACGGCCGTGCCGCCCGCCTGTCCGGGATACCACGCCTCCAGGATGGCCGGGACATTGTCGTTCGCCCAGTTTATGGCGAGCGCGCTTCCGTTAAGCAGCACCAGGATCACCGGTTTTCCGGTTTCCCGGACGGCCCGCAGAAGCCGCTCCTGGATGTCTGGAAGGTTGATGCTGATCCGGTCGCCCAGGCTGCGCACGCCGGGCTGGTTGCCTTCGGTCTGGCCTTCCTCCCCTTCCATCTCCTGGGATAGGCCCATCACCATGACCACCGCCTGTGAATCCCGGGCGGCTTGAACCGCCTCGTCGAAACCATCCTCGTTGTTGCCGATGATCGCGGATCCGCGGGCGTAACGGACCTCGCAATCCGGATTCACCGCGGTGCGGATTCCCTCCAGCACGGAAACCGGGGCGGCGGCAGTCCCGAAATAATTGCCGCTCAGCACCAGGGTTTCGTCGGCGTTCGGGCCGATTACCGCCACCGACTTAAGCGCCGAGGGATCCAGCGGCAGCAATCCGCCTTGGTTCTTCAGCAGAACCAAGGATTGCCGAGCCGCCTCCAGCGCTAACGCCCGGTGTTCCTCCGAATCCACCACGCTGTAGGGGATCCGGGCGTAGGCGACAAGGTCCTCCGGATCGAACATCCCCAGCCGGAAGCGGGCCGCCAACAGCCGCTTGACCGAGCGGTCGATATCCTCCTCGGTCAGGAGGCCGTCTTGCACGGCCTGGGTCAGCAGGCCGTAGTCGCAGGCGATGCCGTAGGTACAGCCGCATTCCAGGTCGCAGCCTGCCTTCACCGCAAGCGCGGCGGCTTCGGCGGGCGATTTTACCAGCATGTGGTTCTGGTAGATGTCGTCCACCGCTCCGCAATCGGCGACCACGTATCCTTCGAAACCCCACTCCTCGCGCAGGATTTTCTGCAGCAGAGTGGGGCTGGCGCAGCACGCCTCTCCGTTCACACGGTTGTAAGCGCCCATCACCGATCCGACTTTGCCTTCGACGACCGCGGCCCGGAACGCCGGCAGATAGGTCATCCGCAGATCGCGTTCGGAGACGACGGCGTTGAAGTAATGGCGTTTTTCTTCCGGTCCGCTGTGAACGGCGTAGTGCTTGGCGGTCGCGACGGTCTTCAGGTAGCGGGGATCGTCGCCCTGCATGCCGCGGATGAAATTCACCGCCAGTTGTCCGGTGAGGTACGGATCCTCGCCGTAGGTTTCCTGGCCGCGGCCCCAGCGCGGATCGCGGAAGATATTGATGTTGGGGCAGAAGAACGTCAAGCCGGCATACAGGCCGCGGATTCCGTTCCGCACCGCTTCGTGGTGCTTGGCGCGGCCTTCATCCGAGATCACCCCCGCGACCGTACGGATCAGGTCGGCATTCCACGTCGCCGCCAGGCCTATCACCTGCGGGAACACGGTGGCAATTCCGGCGCGGGCCACGCCGTGGCCGGCTTCGCTCCACCAATCGTAAGCCGGAATCCCCAGCCGATCGACGGCATCCGCTTCGGTGCCCAACTGGGAGACTTTTTCCTCCAGGGTCATCCGGCCGACCAGATCCTCGACCCGCTCTTCGACCGTCCGCTCCGGATCCAGATAAATCAACTCGTCGACGGGAGTCGGCGCCGCCGTCGCGGCTGGAACCGTCGCCGGGAAAGGCGTCTCCTTCTGCCGGCCGCATCCGGCCAGCACAAAGCCGCCGGCGGCGACCAGGGTCGTCTTCAGGAATTGCCTTCGTGAACCGCGTTTGTGTTTCTTCATGATTTTCCTTTCGGAGGGATTTTACGGGAGGAACAACGGCTGTCCGATTGCGGAAAACACCGCCCGGAGCGCGGATCCTCCGCCGGACGGCGCCTTTCGGCGATATGCGTCGCGTGATCCGGACCCGCCTCAGCCTAGGCGGCCGTTGGTTCGACGACCGAGGATCCGATGCCGGCTGTTTTCAGGGCGCTCCGCAGTTCCAGAACCCGCCCGCGTTCGGAGGCTTGAAACACGGCTTCCAACGATCCCTTCCCGACCAAGTTAAGGGAAAGCGTCAAAAGGTCCCTGCCGTGGTCTTCGATCCGCAGTGAGGTGATTTTCCGCAACGGCACGTAGCGCCACACATTTCCATATTGGTTTTCCTTCGTAGTCCGCCACGAGCTTTCCTCGCGGATTTGGATCAATTCATGGTCGGTCAGGATTGTCAGGTGGGCCGGGGAGACCTGCCGCGTAATGTTTAAAGCGGAGAGGAGGGGAAGGGAGCGGCGGATTTCGGGCTGAAGGATGGTCAGCAGCGCCCGTTCTCCGGGCAGGATGCTTCGGCGTGCGTAATTCATGAATTTGAAGCTGGAGTGTCCGAGGGCGTCGAACGCAGAGGTATCGGCCGCGGTGCCGTCCGCCGTCCCGACCGCCGTCGCGCGGATACTTTCCAGGAAGGGGGCGAACAAGGTGTCGGTGACCGAATTGTATTTCCACGTCGATGCGCGGGTCGCGCCGCTGGTATCCTTGCCTAGGATGGTCATCCAGGCATTCAACAGAATCGTCCCCGTCTCGATGAACACGATGTCGGCCAGTGGATAGCATACCGTCGTCAGCCGCCCGTCCGGCGCCTTCAACACCCAGATATTCCGGTCGATCCGGACGATCAGCTTTTCATGCTCGGGTTGCAGGAATCCCCGGTAGGTCGGGCTGAGGACCGCGTACGGAAACGGCTCCGTTTTCTCCGCCGGCAGACCGTCGAAGAAACTCCGGTACGGATCGGGAATTTCGGCCGGGGTTCGAATCCGCTTGGCCCAGGAGAGCTTGGTTTGCTCGTCCGTCGAAAGCTTGAGCGTATCGTCCCGGCCGGGATCGGTTAATTTTCTTTCGATCCATTGCAAAACATTCGAAGCCATTCGCGGTTCCTCTCCTGCCGCACGCGTCCGGCAAAGGATACCACGATTGCCGGCGGGCGCGTTCCGCTTTTGGCATCGTTGCTCGTCGGATTTCCTGCATGGGTCGGACGGGCGCCGCGCCCTGCAGATCCTCCCCACCGGACAATCAGGCCGTTCGATTTCCGTGCCGCCTTCGGCGCGGAGTCGCGTTGACGCCGCTTCCGCCGGCATGTAGAATGCCGGCATGCAACCGATCCCGCCCGTTCGGGTGGTCGTGGCGATGAGCGGCGGCGTGGATTCGTCCGTGGCCGCGGCCCTGTTTCGCGAGCGCGGCCATGACGTCGCCGGAGTGATGCTCCGCCTGTGGACCGATCCGGATGCCGAATTCAAGAACCGCTGCTGCGACTCGAACGCCGTCGCGCTCGCCAGACGGATTGCCGATCAGCTGAAAATCCCCTTCCACCTGATCGACGCGCAGGAGATTTTCCGTCGCGAGGTCGTTGCGCCGATGATCGCGGAATACTCCCGCGGCCGGACGCCCAATCCGTGCCTGGCCTGCAACCGGTCGATCCGCTGGGGATTCATGATGCGCCATGCTCTCGGCCTCGGGGCGGACCGGCTGGCCACCGGCCACTATGCGCGCATCCGCGAAACCGGCGGCGGCTTCGAACTGTTGCGTGGAATCGATCACACAAAGGACCAATCCTACGTGCTGGCGTCGCTCGGACAGGCTGACTTAGCGCGGACGATGTTTCCCCTCGGCGGATTGACCAAAGCCGAAGTGCGCACGGAAGCCCGCCGGTACCGCCTTCCGGCGGCCGACCGGCCGGACAGCCAGGACCTATGCTTCGTCTCCGATTCGGATTACCGGCGCTTTCTAAAAAGGTACGCGCCGGAGTCGTTTACGCCTGGTCCGATCCTCAACCGCGAGGGGCAAAAACTCGGAGAACATCAGGGACTCCCGGCCTACACCATCGGCCAGCGCAAGGGGATCCGGGTTTCGGCTTCCGCCGCGCTCTACGCATTGGAGATCGATCCGGCGCGCAACGCGCTGATCGTCGGACCGCGGGAAGCGCTCGGCCGCCGGGTTTTGCGGGCGGATACCGCAAGCTGGATCCGCGGCCGCCCGCCGGCGGAGACCTTCCACGCAACCGTGAAAATCCGGTACACTTCGGAGGATCATCCGGCGGACGTGGCCGTCGAACCCGGCGGCGGCGTGCGGGTGCGGTTCGACCATCCGCTGCGCGACATCACCCCCGGCCAGTCCGCGGTTTTTTACGACGGCGAACTTTGCCTGGGTGCGGCCGTGATTGCGGAGGCAATGGAATGAACCCGCTTGCGCTGGGGTTGGGTCTGGTGATCTCCGCCCTGATCGGGGCGGTGTTCTTCCTGGCCTGGCCGTCCAAATCGTACCGGATGCTTGGCATGTGCGTTGTCGCCGCCTGGATCGGCTTCGCGGCCGGGCACTTCTTGGCGGAATGGTACGATTTCCGCCTGTGGAACGCCGGCGACATAAATTTGGGCGGCGCGGTGCCTGGAACCTTGCTGGCGCTTGTATCCCTACGGGTGCTGGCCCTCAAAGAATGGAGATGAAAGGACTTCCCCCATGCGGAAATTTCCTGCACTTGCCTTTATTCTTCTCATCGCCCTCGCCGTCAGCGGGTGCGATCTCCCGGACGTCGTCGTCTCGACGATCGTCAGCGAGGGCCAACAGGTCGCCACCAAGGTCGCCCAGGCCCTGACCGACACCGCCGCCGCCGGCACTCTGCCCTCCGGGGGCGGCCCGACCGATGCGCCGACTCCGGAGGCGACGCCGGGCGTCGATCCCGAACCGACCCTCACCCAAACCATGATGCCCACGGCCGCGTTGCCGCATCTGCGCGTTGCCTTCATTTCGGGAGGCAGCCCGTGGCTGGTCGCGCCGCCGGCGGCCGCCTACCCGCTCTCGGCGCAGACCGGCGTCGATTCGGTCCACATCTCCGACGACGGCCAAATGGTGGCCTACGTCCGCCATTCGGATTACAGTCATCCGGGCGAACTGCGCGTGGTCAACTACGACGCCAGCGGCGACCGCGTCCTGCTGACCTCGGCCCAGGTCGGCGTGTTGGAAGCCCTGCCCGCCGGAGCGACGTTCGTCGACTTGTTCCAGGTGAAATGGATCCCCGGGACCCACAACCTCCTGGTTAATACCAAGGCGAATTACGACGGGCCGGGGTTGGCGCGCTTTGACGATGGCTTCATGATCAACGCCGAAACCGGCGCGCTGACCACCATCTTCTCCGCCGGCAACGGCGGGGAATACTGGCCGTCGCCCGACGGGAGCAAAATGGTCGTGTCCCGCGCCACCAAGATCGCCCTGGCCAACATCGACGGCTCGGGATTCGTCGACAACCTCGTCACCTTCCCGGCCATCATCACCTACAGCGAATACCAATATTATCCCGAGCCCGTTTGGAAGGCGGATTCCTCGCAGTTCGGCGTGGTCATCGCCTCCGAAGATCCGCTCGCCCCCGTCACCTCCGGCGCCATTTACCTGGTGAACCCCGCGACCAGCGTCGCGACCCTGGCGTCCACCCTCACCGGCAACTTCTTCTTCCCCAAAGCGGTTCTTTCGCCGATCCTCACCCACGTCGGGTACGTCACCCCGACGGCGGATCCGGCGGTGAAAGACAGCCACGTCTCCACTCTCGACGGATCCTTCGGCCTGCACCTAGGGACCGGGAGCACCGGCGTGGATACGTTCTCCCCGGACGGGCAGCACTTCACCTACTACGTCGGATCGGGCACCTCGGATTACGTCGGCTCGCTCGGCGGCGGAACGATCCTCATTCCCGGCGGGGCGATGCGTTTGCAATGGTACAACAACACCCACTTCGTCTACGCCTCGGGCACGATCGCGGGCGGATGGAATATTCGTACGGGAGACACCGGCGGCGGCTCGTCCGTCATCGCCACGCCCTCCGGCGATCGGACGATGTTCGATGCCGATGAGTAAATGAACAGGAGCCGGCGGTGGAAAAAACCGGTTCATTTTAACAATCCCAAGGCGCATGAATGACCGCGCCGCAAGCCGCGCGGCATCACAGCCCCGCCCCGGCTTCGCCGGGCGAGGCCGGGGAGCGCAAATGCGAAGAAACGCGCGGCGAGCCCCCCGCTTCGCGAGGGCAGGCCCGGGGTAATCCTCATCCCGCGAGAGCGGGATAAAGCACGCCAGTAATTTTGTGCTTTTTGCGCTTTTTGTGTTGTGAAGTGGATCGGCAACCCGCAAAGGCAACTGCGGCTGCACGAGGTATCCGGAAGAAAGGATTCCCCCGTATGACCGACGCTCCCGACCCTTTTCCGACCGATCCGGAGATCTTGTATGCGCGCATTCACGACGAATGGGAGGCCCTGGCGGCCGTAGTCGCCACCCTGGACGAGCCGCACATCGTCCGCCGCGACGAGGGCGAGTGGTCGGTCAAAGATATCCTCGCCCACATCGCCGCCTGGGAAAAATTCCTGATCGCCAACCAATTTCTCGGACTCTCCGCGGGCGAAGCCTTGTGCGTGGACGAGGATGTTGTCGCCCGCGGCGACGAAAACGAAGTGAATGCAATCTTTTTCGAGCGCAACCGCGACAAGCCCTTGGCCGAAGTCCAATCGGATTGGTACGAAACCCACCGCTGGCTGATGTCGGAAATATCGAAATTGGATGAAGAGCGCTTGAAGCGTCCGACCGAATGCTTCGGACCCGCGCCGCGCCCGTTGGCTCAATGGATCGTTTTCAACACCTATGAGCATTATGCCGATCACCGCCGGATGATCGAGAAGCGCAGGATGGGGTAAAGCGCAATAGTCGACCTTCTCTTTCCGCACCGCCCCCAAGAACACGTCCCCCCTTTTTCTTTCAGAAAAAGGGGGGACGGTGCTTTATAGTGGTAAGATACCGTGCCTGAACGGGTTTTCCGCTATGTCTCCGCCGTCGGAGTAAACCCCGGCAGGCGATATGCGCGGTGCCGGCTGCCGTGCAGCCAAAACTCCAGCTGGCGGATGGCCCCCTGCGGGCAGTAATTGAAGCAGCGCATGCATTGAACGCATCCCGCGCTCCACGCCGGTTTCCCGTCCGCCATGCGGATGCTCCCGGTCGGGCAGATCCGAGCGCACAGTCCGCATCCGGTGCAACGCGCGTCCGCCCGGAAAAACATCCACAGTTTGTATACCCCGCGCTTGTGAAACAAGAACCGCATCAGCGCCGATCCGACCGCTCCGAACTTCCGCAGGACGATCGGTTTGCGGAAGGATTCGCCGTTTACAAAACGTTCGACGCACGATTCCGCCTTCCACACTCCGGCGCGGATCAGGCGCTCGGCATCCCCAGAATCCGGCGCCGAATGGAACGGAGTCCAATTGTTCGGCATGTGGATCAGATCGGCGATCCTCACCGCGTACCCGCGCTCGGCGAGAATCCTCGTTCCGCTTGCCAGCGCCCAGCCGCAGTTGTCCGGATCGCCGCCGGTCACCAGCAGGACGGCCGGGACGATGTTGCCGGCGGCGGGCAAACCCCGCAGGTACGAGACCGCGTTTCGCGGCAGGTCGAGGGCGTGCACCGGGAAACAGAATACGGCGGCGTCCGCCGACGGATTTGGGGGCGCCCCGGCTTGGATCGCGCCAAGATCGGTTTCGTACCCCTCGGCCTGCAGCTTTTCCGCACAAGCCATGGCGATCCTCCATGAATTTCCGGTTCCCGAAAAATACCCCAGCCAGGCTTTCATAAACCGGCCTCCAGCCGCGTGAACCATCGATCCAAAAAACCGTAATACTCAATTCCGAATTGGGCGGTCGCCATCTGATAGGCGTCCGCCCGGCCGCGGTACTCTTCGGCAACCCGCTTCAGCCACGCCGTCCGTTCCCGCGCGGAGCGGCGGACCGCCCGCGTGAACGCCCGCGCCGTGGCGCGTCCCCCCAGCCCAAGGAAGAACATCCGCGTCAGCAGCGGCCCCGGCCCGCGGGTGATTTCGGGCGGCTCCTTGAGCCAGGCGGCGAACGCCTTGCGGCCCGCCGGCCGGGGCCTGTACGTCTTGCGCACCTTGCCCCCGGAGACCGATTGAGTCATCGAAAGGTACCCGGCGCGGGTTAGTTTTTTCAGGCTGGGATAGATTCCGCCATAGCTGGCGCGGTGGAATTGGCCGACGGTTACATCCATCATCGCCTTCAATTGGTAGCCGGTCATCGGCGCCAGGAGCAGGAATCCCAAAACCGCGTAATCGCCTTCGGCTAGTTTCATATCATTATTATATATATCAAATTGATATAATGGTCAACCGCCGCCGGATGCGGCAGCCTCAGCAATAGCGCACCTATGCGGCGCGCTCCTGCCGGCTCCGGTCGAACAACCGGTTTTGTGTATTCTCAGCGTCATTTTTCCTGTTTCTCTTGGCGTTTGACGTTTTCCCTTTTCTTGCTTGGTTCCATCCAACCGGACGGGATCGTCTCGCCTGCCCCTGAAGAGGATGGTCCGTGTGGCCCGATCTCCACCCCGCCCAATCGCTCCCCATCCCCTCCCGTTGTCCGGCGCCGAAGGTGAGGGCTGGATTTCCGTTTCGATTTCCTTCCCATCGCCGCCGGCCGGGGTTATGTGGGATGGCGGAAGATCCAGTAGATCCTATTCGAACTCCCACGGGATTACCTTTTCAGGCCACTCACAGCCATAGGCGGCGGTTTTACGGTCCAGTGCATTACCGACGCTTTAGGCGGCGGCTTCGAACTGCCGCACCTGGAAGCCCCGCCCCGGCTTCCCCCATCACGAGTTCTTCGCACCGGAAGAACGCCGGTGCTCATCGCTCCAGGGGCAGGCACCGGTCGAGGCCGGGGGTGCGCTCGTACCGATTCTGATCGAACAATCGGCTTTACACAACCTCAATTTTTCCGGTTTCTCTTGCTATTGAACACTTTTTCTTATCCTCTCTTTGTCACATCCCGCAGTACTTGCGCAGTCTCCCCTCCCCCCAAAACCACTCCCCCCATTTCCCAAAGGGACATGGGGGGAGTGGAACCATACCCAAGAAAAGAGGAACCCAAGGGAGAGGGTAATCGATCGATTGGACGGAAGGAAATCCTTTTTCTCACTCCACACCTTTTTCCACTCTCACGGTAGAACCTTTTCATGGCACTCACAGCCATAGGCAGCGGGTTAACCGGCCAATAAAAAACAGCCGCGAATGTGATCGCGGCTGCGCAGATGCAAAGACGGAGAAACCGGTACGGCTTCCGACCCCGGATGCATGGAGCGCGGGCCGGGACGGGTCTCCGGCCGGCTGCGGTCGCGGTTATCCCGCCTCTTCCAGCGCTTCCTTCGCCCGCTTGACCGTCTTGCCGCGCTCTTCCGTATCCAAGATCTTCTTTCGGATCCGGCAGGCGGCCGGGGTCACCTCGAGCAGTTCGTCGTCGGCCAGGAATTCCAGGCATTCGTCGAGGCTCATCGTGCGCGGCGTATTGAGCCGGATTTCGATGTCCTTGTTCGAGGAACGCATGTTGGTCAGGTGCTTCTTCTTGCACACATTCACCGGCAGGTCGCCGGGGCGCTGCTGTTCGCCCACCACCATCCCCTCGTAGACCTCCACGCCGGGCCCGACGAACAGCATGCCGCGCTCCTCGGCGTTCTTAAGCCCGTAGGTTGTGGTGGTTCCGTTTTCCCAGGCGACGATCGAGCCGGTCGAGCGGGTCGCCACCGTTCCGGCCATCGGCTCGTAGCCGTGGAAGATCGTGTGCATCACGCCGTTTCCGCGCGTGGCGTTGAGGAACTGGTAGCGGAATCCGAGCAGTCCGCGGGTCGGGGCCAGGTATTCGAGCAGGGTGCTGCCCTTCCGGTTGTCCTGCATGTTCAGCATCTGGCCGCGGCGCGAACCCAGCAGTTCGACCACCGCCCCGACCGTCTCCGGGCTGGTCTCGATGTGCACATCCTCGAACGGCTCCAGCATCGCCCCGTCCTCGGCGGTGTGGAAGATCACCTCCGGCCGTGAAACCTGGAACTCGTATCCTTCGCGGCGCATGGTTTCGATCAGGATCCCCAGGTGCAGCTCGCCCCGCCCCGAGACAACGAAGGTGTCGGCCGAGTCGGTTTCCTCGACCCGCAAGGCGACGTTGTGGCGCAGTTCCTCGAATAACCGCTCGCGCAGTTTGCGCGACGTGCCCCACTTCCCCTCCCGCCCGGCGAAGGGGGACGTATTGACGCCGAAGTTCATCCGCACCGTGGGTTCTTCCACTTTGATCGTCGGCAGCGCGACGGGGTTCAGCGGATCGGCGAGCGTCTCGCCGATGGCGATGGCCTCCAGCCCGGCGACGGCGACGATCTCGCCGGCTTCGGCCGCTTCCACCTCCACCCGTTCCAGCCCCTGGTGCACGTAGAGGTAGCGCACGCGCTCGGGCAGGTTTTCCCCGGCGGCGGTGAGGCGCGCGACGTTCCCGCCGGCCTTCATCCGCCCGGCGAAAATCCTACCGACGGCGGTCACCCCGCGGTAGTTGTCGTAGCCGAGCGAGGCCACTAGCATCTGCAACGGCGCCTCGGCGTCCACCTGCGGGGCCGGGATCCGGCGCAGGATCGCTTCAAACAGCGGCTCCAGGTCCGGCTCCAGCTCGTGGGCCGTCCCCGCCTGCCCGGTGATCGCGTTGGTGTAGACCACCGCGAAATCGGCCTGTTCTTCGGTGGCTCCCAGTTCGATAAACAGGTCGAAGGTTTTGTTAAGCGCCCCGTCCGGATCCGCCCCTTTGCGGTCCATTTTGTTAATCACCACAATCGCCCGATGCCCCATCTCGAGCGCCTTTTTCAGCACGAAGCGGGTCTGCGGCATCGGGCCCTCGGCGGCGTCCACCAGCAGCAGGATCCCGTCGACCATGTTCATCACCCGCTCGACCTCGCCGCCGAAATCGGCGTGGCCGGGCGTATCGACAATGTTGATCTTGACCTGTGCTTTGGCGGCTGGGTCCCAGACGCTGATCGCGGTGTTCTTGGCCAGGATGGTGATCCCGCGCTCCCGCTCCAGGTCGTTCGAATCCATCACCCGCTCGGCGACCTGCTGGTTCTCTCGGAAGGTGTGGGATTGGCGCAGCAGCCCGTCGACCAGCGTGGTTTTTCCGTGGTCGACATGGGCGACGATGGCGATGTTGCGGATGTCCGTCCGTTCGGTTTTCATTTTTATCCGTTCCTTCTGAATACGCACAACGACCCCGGCGGCTCGCTGCCGGGGTCGCACTGCGTCGAAATCCTACCAGATTTCCCGAATTTAATATAGGCCGCCGCCGCTAAGGGGCGAGGGAGACATTCCGGTAGTTGACGTTTGATTGCCAGGCGAACAGTGCGGCCATCGGGGAGCGAGTCTCCCGGAGGGTGCCGTACGCCTTGCGCGCCAAAGCCGGCCAGGAGAACAGCCGCCGGCTGGATTCTTCCATGGCGCAGGTGAGTTCCGCGGGGTTCATGCTCCGCGGCCGATGGACCGCCTCCCCCATGTCGTAATGCTCCCAATCCCGCGGATAATCGGTGAACAACAACCGCCCTTCCCGACCCAACCGGTCGAACAGCCGGGTGCCGGGCAGCGGCGTGAGGTATGTTTTTTGCATCACGTCGATCCCGCCGCCCAGCATAAATTCGGTCCGCCGGCGGAGTTTCTCCGGCGTATCTTCATCCATTCCGAAGATAAACGCCCCCAGGACGGCAATCCCAGCCCGGTGGATGCGCCGGAACGCCGCTTCGTAGCTCCCCACCCCGCGCTGCAGATTGAGGATCTTGTTCACCTCGGCCAGCGCATCGGCTTCGTCGGATTCCAATCCGAGGAATACCATTTTGCATCCGGCCCGCCCCGCCCAATGCAGGATCTCTTCGTCGTCGGCGAAGTTGAGCGAGGCTTGGCAGAACCACCATTTGTTCATCCGCCGCTTGACCATCCCTTGGAAAACCGCCAGCGCTTGGGCGCGGGATTTTTCGCCGTAGCCAACGATGTTGTCGTCCACGAAAAACAGCATTCGCTGCGGAATCTCCGCCAGTTCCTCAAGCACATCCTCCGGCGGGCGGCGGCGGTAGCGCCTCCCGTTGAAGGCCGTTACCGAGCAGAACTCGCAGTCCATCGGACAGCCGCGCGAGGTTTGCACGGAGGCGAACAGGTATCCGGGGTGGAAGAGGTCGCGGCGGGGCCGCGGCATTCCGGCAGGATTTCCCTGCCCTCCGAGGTATATTCGTTGCAGCCGGCCCGCCTCCGCATCCGCAATCACATGCGGCCAGACCGTTTCCGCTTCTCCGATTACAACCGAATCCACAAACCGCAGCGCCTCCTCCGTGCACATCGAGGCATGGATACCGCCCATGACCACCGGGATTCCCCGAGTCCGGAAGTCGGCGGAGATCTCATACGCACGGTTGGCCGAGGCGGTGAACGCCGTGATTCCCACCAGCTTCGGGGCTTCCTCCGCGGAGAAAAAAGCGTCGGGGCCGGGGAACGTCTCCCAGTTTTCATCCACCAAGCGCACGTCCCAATCCGCGGGCGTCAGTGCGGCGAGGATTCCCAATCCGAGCGGTGGGAAGCGGGAACTGCGGTTAAAGGAAAGCCCCGTCCGGGCCGGGTTGACCGGGTTGACCAAGATCAATTTCCGTTTCATCCTAGAAGAACCTCCAGATGGAATCCGCCGCCGTTCCGGCTTTCCATCCGCCGTACCAACGGCAGACCGGGTACAGAATCGCAAGCCCGGCCACCCACGCCAATCCCGCCGTTCCCAAGCCGCTCCCCGCGGGAAAGGCGATACCGGCCAACGCATACAAATACAAATGCAGGACGTAAAAGAAAAGCGCCGCCCTTCCAAACACCAGCAAGGGATCCCAATCGTGAATCGGCGGAAAATCCCCGGACAGGAAGGCCAACAGCAGGAAATCGATTCCCAACGTGAAGAGCGCGAAAACTAAACTCGGCGGATACTTTGTCAGGTTCAAGAAATCCACCCATCCTTCGCCGCCTCCCGCGTGGAAATCACCGAACCCAAACATCCGTGAAACCACAAACAGGATCAGAAAGCCTGCCCCGGCGAACGGCAGGGCGCGGAACGCCGACGCCCGGTCGTGCAGAATCCATTTGCCGAAGGCCAAACCCAGTCCCGCGATTCCCACCCAAGGCAAAAGGGGGTAGAGCACCAACAGCATTCCGGTTTGGCCGGGAACCAGCGCCATCCGTGCCAAGGACGAGAAGGCCGCATCGGCGTATTCCGGCGCCGGCATCAACACTCCCGAGGCCGCGAAGGCTCCCGCGCTCGCCAGGCCTATCCACAACACCGGGCACGCGCAGCGCCAGCGGCAGGATCAGCAAGCATCCGCCCAGCCCGAAAAGCACTTCCAGATTGATCCAGGCCGCGCCGTCTCCCACGTTTCCCAAAATGGCCGTGGGACCCAGCGTTTCCAGGAACCACGCCGGATTGACCACAAACAACTGTAAGAAGATGAGCAGCAAACCGCGCAGAACGAGGTGCCGCGCGATCCGCACCCCCGACCACCTCTGCCTGCGGCGCGATTCGGCAAACATAGCCATGCCGGCCCCCATCAAAAAGAAAAACCCGGGGGCGCAGAGGTGTGAAAGCAACCGCACGAAAAAAGAAACGCCGTCCGGATACTCCGGCAACGGAGCCCCCCAATATTCCAAAGGGTGGATCTTGGCGATAAAAAATAGCGCATGATCCAATGCCATCAGGATCATCATCAAGCCGCGGCGTGAATCCAAGGCCCGGATGCGTCCGCCGCCGCGATCGCCGTTGGTCATTGCCAATCGAACCCCAGGGCGTGCGAGGCTTTTAAGAGCAGCCGGCCCAGTTGCGCTTGCTCTTCTTCCGCGAGGCCGGCCATAAAATCCTTCGTATATTCGACCGCTCCGGCGACAACCGCCTGGGCGGCGATGCGACCGGTTTCGGTCAGCGTAAGAAGCCAGTTGCGCCGGTCTTCACGGTCCTGCTCCTTCCGCACCAGACCCTTCTCCACCAAGTGCTGTACATAGAGGGAAACTGCGCCGGGATTGACACCCATAAGTTGCGAAAGCCGGCGCGAGGTCAACGGCGCAAAGCGGCTCATCACCATCAACACCGAACAGTCGGACATCCGCAACCCTAGTACGTTGCGATGGTTTTCCTTGGCCATCCGCGATTCGTACGAATGCACCAAGCTGAACAATGCTTGGTTTATCTGTAGGTATGTTTTGTCGGTGATTTTCATTGTTCCTCTTAGATATTAGTTTCATAATATAATGGTTATAATTTATAACCTTTATTGGATATTTGTCAAGTGGATAAAAGCCTGCGATTTGAAATAGGGCGCGGCAAGCCGCGAGGTATTTCGGATCTCAACATCAAAAGGCTTTTGAAAACGGCCCTCTTTCTTCAAATCTTTACCACGAAGAACGCGGGATAAACTGCGGGGGATTTTCTTGCCGCATGAGCGGAAAAAGTGAAAAAAGGCTCTTTTCCGCTCGTTTCACGGAAAGGAAGAACCGCCGAAAAACACGCTCCGATAGTCCCCCCCTCATCCCACCCTCCCGTCTCTGTCCCGCGAGGAATGCGGGACAGAGACGGGATACTTGCTCCTAGCCCATCGCTTAAGCTTAAGGGCCTTCAACAAATGCCTATCTTCATCCGCAGATGTAGGGCTGGGAAGCCGGTCCCGGCGCAATTCCGGGAATGGTGCCCGAACCTGTCCCGGAGCGACTGTCCCGAGTGCTTGTCCCGAGCGCCTATCCCGAGGGAAAGCGAGTGAAAGCGACGGGAGGGCGGATGAGTGGAAGGCTTGGGAGATACATCATAAAACCATAAGGAATCTTATTTCTCCAAGCGATTGTTCATCCTTTGTGAAAACCAACCGACTGCCGCGATAACTACCGCCATTCCCGCCACCGCGGCTACCGCCCATGGCAGATCGCCGACCACCTCCGTCACCCCGTCGATATTCACTGCGAAATCCAACATCACGCCGACGGCATGGAAGAAAGGCCAGATCACCAGCAAGTTGCGCGTCAGGCTGAAAACCGATTGCGACATTACCCCCACCCAGAAGAGCTTCCATACTCCCGCGGGCAAATCCGGCTCCATGGGTAGCTGCGTTCCCGCATGCCACAACACGTAGATGGCCGATGTCAACAGGATCGCCGGGACGACGCCGAAGGACTTCTCCAGACGCAGATGGATGAAGCCGTAATACAGGAAAAACTCGAACAATCCTCCGGCACCGGTCAGCACAAAGGAGGCTTTGGCGACATTGCCCCATCCTGCGCCGCCCAGATTACCTTGTCCGAGCAGGATCGGCAGAAAAAGGGCGCCCATCCCGAGGCTCAGGATCAGGCTGGCGATCCATCGCTCCCGTTTCACGCCGAGGTCCGATGCCTTGTTTCGCTCCACCAAGAGCGTATACCCCCATGGGATGACGGCTCCGCAGACGACATAGATCAATCCGTTGTGAATGATATGCGCCGGGAACGACCCTTCGTCAAACAGAAGCAAGGACGCACTGAATAGAAAAGCCAGGAAACCCGTTCCGACCGCGACCCACATATGCCGGGTGGGCCGCCAATGGAATTTCCACGCCTCCTTTCGCCGAACTATCAGTGCGATGGCAAAAAAACACTTCCGATTATCGCGATTTCCATTACATCCTCCTTTTCTTTTTTTTCATTTCGTCCCGGATCCGCCTTTTTTCGATTGCGTCCGGTTTTTCCGATTCCGGGAAGACGCCGTTTCCCCACGAGGGCGGGCGCGACGAGGGCTTCTTGGGTTTCGGTATCTATCCGGGCGAACCGTGAGCCGGTATCGAACCACCCTCCGGCTACGGCGCGAACACTTCCAATTCCGGGTGCCGGCTTGCCTCTTGGTAAATCGGTCCGCGGGCGATGAACCCGAGTCCGTAACAGCTTCCGCGAACCGTCAGCAGACGGTCGCCCGCCTTGACGCGCGTTTCCGGTGGTAAAACCACTTTGCCTTCACCAAAGCGCCTCCGTCCCAACTCGCAAATTCCGGATCCCCCCATTTTTCTTGCAGATTCCTCCTTTCGTTCCTTGGTGCTGATGCTGAATCCTCCCGAGGTGCGGCTTCCCCGAGAAAAAATCGCTTCTTTTCCCGGTTGGAATCCATACTCCTGCCAGGCATCCGGCGGGAGGACGATCTCAAGGTCCGCACCGACCACCACCCAACCGAACGTCCATTTGGCTCCCTTTACCAATCTGGGCATAGTTCCCTCTCCTTAACCACCGCCAAGTCCAGGAATCCCTCCTCCACTTGACATTCTGCCAATCGCGACCGCCGGAGGATGGCCCGCAGTTCGTCGGCCGTGTAGGATGATTCAATCGAGTTCCACCAATGGATCCGAAAATCCGGCGGGATGGATAGGCTGATCGCCTTTACGAACATCCACGGCCACCAGTGCTGCAACCGTTTTGAATCCTTGATGGCAAGGGCGCCGCCCGGCTTTACCACGCGCGCGATCTCGTCAAACACCGGCAACGGATTTCTCCAATGGTGAAGCGAATCATTCGATACGATCGCGTCGAATTCGCCGTCGCCGAACGGCATCGCTTTGTTATCCCCTTCGCGCCAGCTGAGGATTCCGTCCACGCCTTCCCGCGCCGCGTTCTCGGCCGCGGCTGCCAGCATCGGTGCGGAAAGATCCAAACCGACAACCCGCCGGTTGGATCCCCGAAAAATTTTGGCGATTTCGATCGCCACAAATCCCGGCCCGGTCCCCAAATCTAGCACCCGGCCGTTCGGCGGGATCCCCATTTCCACGATCCGCTTGGCCAAGCCCCGATATTCAGCTTTCCGGAACCGATTACTGCCCATCAATTCGCTGAACCGCCTTGCGTCCCCTTCTTGGTTTATGGATTCAATTTCTGGAATGCGTTCCAATTTCTTTCTCCTTTTATTTTATTTTGTATATTCCAGCTTGAATTGTTTTCAAAAAAAAAACGTACCTGCTCGGGCCGTCTATCCCCATGAAAAAATCACAAAAAAGTCTGCCGGTGTTTTTGTTTTTTTGTTATCCCGGCGTGCTTTATGCCGTGATCTAGTGGTGTTTGATCCTTCCATGGATGCCGGCAAAACTCACCCCCGGCGAAGAACGCGCTGAGGACGGGCGCCGGCATGACGAACACTGGCTTTGTGTTTACCAAAAACCTTATTGGAAGGCGTTTCCCTTCTTTCGCAGCCAATCCACTTCCTTTTTATATTCGCCCCTCTCGAATTTCTCCATTAAGCCCCGCATCCATTCCAATTCGCTTTGCAGATGAATCCGGTGATGATCGAACACGGTGGAAGCCAATCGGTTTGGCACATGCTCGTCGGAAAGCTGCTCCGCTTTATGCGAATCGAGATATTTCAGGGTGCGCTCCAAGTTCTCAACTTGGTTCCGAATATGGCTCCGCACCTCCTCGTCCGGAAGCGCGCTCATAAAACTCAGACCGATGTCGATCGAATACGAATGCCGTTCCCCCTTGCTCCAGACCGCGCGCAACAGCCGGAGGAATTCATCGCGTCCCGCGGAAGTGATATTGTATACAGTCCGCGAGGGACGTCCGGCTTCTTGTTTGGTCCCCGCCTTCTCGACAAATCCTTCTTCCTCAAGCTTCTTCAGCGCAAAGTAGATGGATCCAAAAGCAATATCCGTCCAATCGCCCATGATATGTTCAATCATCTGCTTGATCTCATATCCATATAAGGTGTTGTTGCGCAAAAAACCCAAAATGACCAACCTAGTTGACATTTTTCCGATTCCTTTATGTAAGCTTGTATATTATAACATATATATATAAACTGAAGGATTAATGCATTTTCCGGCCTAATCCGGCCGCCCGTTTCGGAGTTATCCGGCCGGTGATTCCGGAGTTATCCGGCCACCCATTCCGGAGTT
>JAFGKK010000009.1 GCA_016928575.1 Anaerolineales bacterium | reverse complement strand
GGGGAAGCCCGCCCCGGACGCTATCTCCGGGGGGTTAGGGAGGTGTTACTCCTCCCAGCATCCGCCCGGCTCGTCGGGGTTGCATGGTGAAGAGCGAAGGATGTAACTTTTAAAAGCAAATTTCATTTCATCAGCCTCATTCGATCTTTCGAATATTTGCATCCCATAACATTGTTCGGAACCGTTGCCGTTGTCGAATACCGCACAATCCATATAGAAACTCACACCGATATACCATTCTCCGGGTAAATCCAGCGGGATCTTTTTCATCTCGATTTCGAGTTTATTAGCACCGTAAGAAAAATAATACGTAGAGAAGGAACAGATTTTCTCCCCTCCCGCTTTGGCCGTTAAATCCGCATCCAAGCCGGTGGTATTCACTCCCGCCACGCACTTGCGTCTTTCCACCAACGAAAGCGCCGGCCATTCCAGGACGCTTTGGAACGATATCTTCATTCGAGTTTCCGACAGGGCGGACTTGGCATCGGATTCCAGGATCAGGTAATCCTCATTTTCTTTCAGGAAGGCTTCCACCTCCTCGGCGTTTTTAAATCCCGGCTGTTCGATGATCTCCATTTCGCCCGGCCGGGCGACGCGCACGGCCCACTGATCGGGATACAGGTAGCGCAGGACCGGAGATTCCGTTCCATTGTAATACGGCCCCGGCCCCAATAGACTTTTTGTTTCAAGCGACATATCCAACCATACCCATACAGTGTCCGTATCGATTGCACGAAAAGTCGTCTCCGGCGGTTGGGGAACGCACTGCCTTTGCCAGCGGTAAACGACAGCCGGATCCGCACCGCCTTCCGGGGTGCAATTGCTGCGCTCTCCATAATATGGCTCCGGAACCGGCAGGCAGACGTCTTCCCGCTTCGAATAGTTAACGATTAATTCTTCGGATTCGATTGTGACCGAGATATCCACACCCGTCAAATCCGGGTCCTGGTAATAATCAAGTACGAAATTTGGGCTTGTTTTAGCAGCTGAATATTTCCAGTACGCAGTGGCATTTGCATCTTTACGAATTATTTCTGTTTCGCCGCAGTAAATATCTTCAGCCGCTCCTACTTTTTCCCCTGGTTGAAAATAAAATATTAGCATGGCGGATAAACATCCAACCAAGATGATAATCACACTCTTCATAATTGACCTCCTGGTAATCGTTTCTTACATTTTTTATAACTACTGGACATTCATGCAGACACTATCAAACTGAGACTCAAAAAACATTTCGATATGATCAACCTTATTTAGATCTTCCTTAGTTATCGTCAGGAGATGACGCCAACCATACATCACTCCTTCTCCAGACCCATGCCCTTCTAAATGAACAAGGTTGTCATATGGATTATTATATGGAAGATCGTACCAGATATTTTCATATAGCATATTGATCATTTCCCCATCTTTATCAAACATCATCAGGTATCCAAATACATTATTCTTTCCTTTTTTCTTTTCCTGCGGGGCCGGGATGTAAATATCGAATTCGAAATAGATAGTTGCCCCCTCGACATGGTATTCCACATTCTCGGCTTTCGGGTGATATTTTTCCAGTAGATCCATTGAAGGTATATAGAAACTCTGGTATGAAAAGGTCATTCCTAACGGACCAGTATATTTTTTCACTTCTTCCCGGTTTGCTAAAAAGCCATCCATTTCTTCAAAGGAAGACCAGTCAAACAAAATAACTCCCTCCTCCTTTGGATAAAGGATACAATTACTCCTCGGTAAATCCATTATTAGCGGCTTCAATCCATATGGGCCTATCGTATCATGTAAAAAGATATCCCCGAAGGTCCTATATTTTTCAAACTGAAATATAAACGCATATTCATCCACCGGCAGAACCATCGGCGTATCGGTATTATTCCGGAGACGGCCCATGAAATACACCCCTCCCACCGTGTCGCTCCAGTCGATCAACCGGCCGTCGACGATTTCCAGGTCCGGGATCTTCGTCGCGGTCGGCGTGATGCTCGGCGTGTAGGTGTGGGTCTCCGTCGCGCTCGGCTTGTAGGTCACCGACGGCTTGGTCGTCCGCACCACCGTCACCCCCCCGACGCCCGCCCCGCCGCAAGCCGGGAGGATCAACGCCAAGATGTATGTGCCCAAAAGAATTCGTCCGCTCTTTCCCATCGTTCCCTCCTGACGCCTCTTTTCGCGCCGGACGATTCTATTCCGCCCGCGCCGCATGGAGCACGGCTCACCAATTCTCCGTCGTCGCGAAATCCGCCTTGGCCGCCGCTTCCGCCCTGATTTCGAAGTCCGGGATCAGCGGGATGATCACATCCAAGTTGTACCGTCCGGTGCACAGCGCCACCACCCGCCCGTCCCGCTCGTCCGGAGCCACCTCCAGAACCGCCCCCTCCGGCGCGGATGGTCCGAAGACCTGGTAGGCGTTCCCGGCCGCATCTCCGGAAACCACGGTCTCCCCCTCGTCGATGAACCGCTTCATCTCCAGCGACCGCACGTACGCCAGACAGCCCGCGGTCGTCGCCCCCCGCAGCTGCGCCGACGCCAGGTAGGCCCGCGTCACGTCGACCGTCAGCGCCAGCAGCGGCAATCCCACCAGCACCAGGAACGCCGCATACAGCGCCATCGTCGCGCCGGAAGCCCGCCGCCGGCGCATCTCAGTACCCCTCTTTGCGGTAGACCGCCGTCACCGTACCCTGGAAGTTCGAGGGGCACGAGCCGCCGAACACCTCGCACAGCCCGGAGAGGATCGTCGGATAGCTCCAGCGCCCCGTCACCATCACCACCCCGTTCGGCCGCTCGCCCACCAGCACCGAATAGGAAAACGCCCCGCCCGCGCCGGATTGATCCCACGCCCGCTTGACCGCCTCCTTGGCCCACTGCTCCGCGTTCTCGCGCGTGACCGATCCGATCCGCGCGCCGTAGTTCACCGCGTTTGCCGCCGCCACGCCGGTGTAGGCCGCCAGCGAGGCGTTGATCGCGAACATCAGCACCAGCAGAACCACCGGCATCGAGATCGCCGCCTCGGCCATGCTCGAGGCGCGGTGATCGGTCAGCATCCCCGTTTTCATTTTACCCTTCCTTTCTTTTCCGGCCTTCCGCGGAAAACGAAAAACCGCCGGCGGAGAATCCTTTACCATCCGCGCGGCGGCTCGCCGAATGCGAATCCAATAACGACTGTAGTCCGGTTTTAGTGAGTGAGTGAGTGAGTGAGTGAGTGAGTGAGGATCAAGGTGCCCCCTTGGATAAGAGAATTATACCTAAAAACGCGGGCGGGGTGCTTTCAAGCAGCAGTATTATTCTCCTCCGCCCCATTCCCTCCTGCCTTCAAATGTCGTTCGCACTACTTGGGAAGTGCTAAACGCGCAAGGACGATTTTTTTTGGTGTACCCAGGCAGTTATTGTTCGTCATGCCCGTGCGGTTTCAGCGGGAATCCAAGGTTTTTACGACTGGACGCCCGCTTGGAACACCCCGCTTCGCAGGGCAGGCGCGGACATGACGATCCAGAGACAGCGTCGGACTCTTTATGGAAAACCCCGATGATTTGGGGAAGCCTGCCGCGGATGCTCTCTCTTAGGGGAAGGGAGGGGTCACTCCCCGCGCAACAATCCCGACCCGGCGGCCAGGATCTGTAACTCCCGGGTGATGGATTGGCGGTGAGCCTGGGCGGCCTCCGCTTCGAGTTCCTCCACCAGGCGGTCGATGTTCTGCCGAGCTTCCTCCAGCAGTTGGAAGCGCGCGGAATTCTCGGCCGCGGAGGATTCAAGCAGGCAGGCGTAGACCTGCGCCGACAGCTGCAACAGAACCACCCGGACGATCAGCCCGAGCGGTTCGGTTTCCAGGATCGGGGCGAACCCCGCCTCATCCGCTTCCGCGGCCGGGCGGCGGGGAATCTGCGGCGGAATCAACCGCACGATCCTCGTCTCGTTCCGCCCCGCTCCAAGATAAGCGTTGTAGATCGCGTCCACCCGGTCCACTTCTTGCGCTTCGTAAGCGGAAAGCCAATCCCGCGCCAACGCGTCGGCCGTCTCGAACGTGGGCAGGGCGGCGGTTGCGGAAACCTTGAAGCGCTCGGTCTCCATGCCCATCCGTTCCAGGGTCCGCGCCGCGAGCGATCCGGCCGCGTACAAACGCACGGATTCCCCGCGCCGGGCGCGGTCTTCCAGGTATTCCGCGGTCCGCTCCGCCAGAACCCGGTTAAACGAACCGCACAATCCGCGTTCGCTCCCGATCACCAGCGCGGCCGTCTGGCGTCCGCCGGCGTCCGCCTCCGCCGCCGGCGGCTTGGCCCCGGACGGAATCTCCGCCAGGATCCCGCCGGTGCGCCGGGCGAATTCCAAAACCCATTCCCGCCGCCTCAGGGCGGCGTGCCAGTTGCCGAGCGCGATGGTCCGCAGGGCGTCGAGAATCGGTTCGACGCTGCGGATGTTTTCGAGCCGGTCGCCGCTTTTGGATTCCATGCCGCGCTCCGCCGTTCAGCCGGTCCGGACGGCGTCCAGGCTCCACAGGAAGATCACCGCTCCGCCGACGTCCGCCTGCACCGCGGCTTCCCCGCCCGCCTTGCCGTCTCCCCGGCGGACCGGGTTGATCCGGATCTTCGAGTGGCAGTTTTCGCGGATGATATTCATCACCGTTTCCACGTTCGCGTCGCTGACCGCGATATAGAGGGTCAACTGCGATTGCCGCATAATCCGGCCGCGGCTTTCCATGTAGGTGGCGGTGAACCCGGCATCCACCAGGTGATCCAGCACCGACTCGGCTTCCATCTTCGGGACGATTGCCATGATCATTTTCATCGTTCACTCCCGCATCGCTTCGGCGGACCGGTCGAACTCTTCCAGGGCTTCCTCCAGCTCCGCCGCCGTCTCCCCCTCAAGCCGGCCTTCGCGCTGGACGGCGTTGAGAATTTCGAGGTGCCTGTCCTCCAGAAATTCCACCAGGCGCTGTTCGTAGGCGCGGGCCTCCTCGGGGGGGACGTCTTCGAAGGGCTCCCTGCCGGCGGCGTAAAGCACCGCCACCTGGCGGCCGAGGCTCATCGGGCGGTTCACCGGCTGGGTCAGCAGGTTCTGCAGGCGCTGCCCGCGGCGGATCTGCCGGCGGGTGTGCTCGTCCAGATCGGTGCCGAAGCGGGCGAAGCGCGCCACCTCGTCGTATTGCGCCAGCTCCAGCCGGATGCGGCCCGCCACCTTGCGCATGGCCGGGGTTTGCGCGGCTCCGCCCACCCGCGAAACCGAAAGCCCGATGTCGACCGCCGGCTTGACGTTCTTGTTAAACAGGTCGCCGTCGAGCACGATCTGCCCGTCGGTGATCGAGATCAGGTTGGTGGGGATGTAGGAGGAGATGTTCCCGCGCTGTAATTCCACGATCGGCAGGGCCGAGAGCGAGCCGCCGCCGGAATCCGCGGAAAGCTGGCCGGCGCGCTCCAGCAGCCGCGCGTGCAGGTAGAAGATGTCGCCGGGATACGCCTCCCGGCCCGGAGGACGGCGCAGCAGCAGGCTCAGCTCACGGTAAGCGTCGGCATGCCGGTTGAGGTCGTCATACACCACCAGCGTATCCCGCTTCAATTGGTGGGTCATGTATTCGGCGATCGAGCAGCCCGCGTAGGGCGCCAGGTAGCGCAGGGCCGGCGGATCGTCGGGGCTGGAAACCACCACCGTGGTGTACTCGAGCGCCCCTTCGGTCCGCAGGGTGCGGATGACGGAGAGGGTCGAAGAGCTCTTCTGCCCGATCGCGACGTAGATGCAGTAGACCTTCGTCTCGCGCTGGTTGAGAATGGCGTCAATCGCCAGGGCGGTCTTCCCGGTCTGCCGGTTGCCGACGATCAATTCGCGCTGGCCGCAGCCGATTGGCAGCAAGGCGTCGATCACCTTGAGGCCGGTGTGCAACGGCCGGTGGACCGGCCGGCGGTCGACGATTCCGGGCGCGTCGCGTTCGAGCAGATACTCGTCCGAGGCTTCGATCAGACCGCGTCCGTCGATCGGCTCCCCCAGCGGGGTGATCACCCGCCCGGCCAGGTCCGCGCCCACCGGGATCCTCAGCCGCCCCCCGCTGGCCGTCACCAGGTCGCCGCCGTGCACGCCTTCGTCGCTTCCCAGCAGGATGGCGTGCACACGGTCGTGGTCGAGGGTCAACACCATCCCCCGCACCCCGGTGGGGAATTCCACCAACTCGTCCACGCCCGCCTGGCGCAGCCCGGAGATCGTCGCCACCCCGCTGCCGATGTGCTGCACCGTGCCGACGTCGCGGTGCTCCACCCGGTACTGGTGGCGCCGCACCGCCTGGCGGATCAGGCGCAGGAGCATCGCCAGCCTCCGGCGGCGGACCGTCCGCGGCGCGTCGGCGGGGCGGGTGTTCTGCCAGATCCGCCGGGCATCCAGACGGACCTGCTCCGGTTGAGCGGCGGAATCCAGCCAGGGGATTTCCTTACGGATCCGCTCCGCGGCGGCCCGAATGCGCGGATCGACCGGGCGGGGAGTCTCAGTCATCGGGCGTCATCGCTTGCAGGCCGCTTTGGGTTTCGGAGCGGATCCGTTCCAGTTGGGCGGCGATGGAATTGTCGAACAGCATGTCGCCCACCCGCACCCGGACCCCGCCGTAGAGCTTGGAATCGGTTTCGATTTCGAAGTTGACGTTGCGGTCCGTCAAGGCGCTGAAGGTCTTGGCCAGCATCCGCTGCTGGTCGGGGGAGAGCGCCCGGGCCGAAGAGATGTGCACGGTGGGCGTGCGGTCGCCCAGCGAACGGCGCAGGGCCTCCACTTCGTGGGCCTGCTCCTTGCCGAGCTTCCAGACGTAGTCGTTGGTTTCCTGCACCAGCCGGTCGTGGACTTCGGCCGGCGCGGCTTTTTCGATCAATTCGCCGCTGAGCGCGATCAGGGTGTCGAGCACGTACTGGTTGAACTCCTTGAGTTCCTGCTTGTGATGCCGCAGGATATCGGCTTCCGCGTCGTCGCGGGCCTGCTCGGCCTCGGCCCGGATCTCCTCCAGCATCTGGCTGCGCTCGCGTTCGATCCGCTCGCGGGCTTCGTCCATCAGCCGGTCCACCTCTTCGTCCACCCGCCCCAGCCGGCGTTCCAGCTCCGCCTTGTGCTCTTCCGCCTCCTGCAGGGCGCGCTTCATCTCGCGTTCCACGCGGGCCTTCTCCTGCGCCCGGGCCTCCACCCGCCGCATCACCGGCCGGAAGAGCAGGTAATACAACCCGACGGTGAGCGCCAGGAAGTTCAGGATCTCCAGCACGATGGTGGTCAGGTCCAGATCCAGCATGCCGCGTCTCCTTTACAACAGCCGATCGACCAGCGGATTGGCGAAGATCAGGATCAGCATGACCAGCAGGACGTAGATCGCCGTGGATTCCAAAAGCGCCATGGAGATCAGCAGGGTGGTGCGGATGTCTCGCGAGATGGACGGCTGGCGGGCCATGTTGTCGAGGGCCTTCTCCACGGCGCGCCCCTCCGCCAGGGCCGGAATGGCCGTTCCGAGGACGATCCCCGCTCCGGCGATGATGATGGTGACGACGAGTACCAGGGTGTTCGGATCCATTTCTGCCATGAGGTTATCCTTTTTCCTTTCGTTTTCCTTCGGCGACGGCTTCCACCCCGGCGCCGATGTAGACCGCCGCCAGCGCGGTGAAAATATAGGCCTGCAGCAGGCCGGTGAAGATCCCCAATCCGGCCAGCGGCAGCGGGACAAACAGCGGCGCCAGCGCGATGACGATCACCAGGATCAATTCCGCGCTGAAGATGTTGCCGAACAGCCGCAGGGTGAGCGAGAGCGTGCGGCTCAACTGGCCGATGATCTCCAGCGGCAGCAGGTAGATCGGCGAGGCCATGTCCTTCAGGTACCGCACCAGCCCCTTCGAACGGATGCCGAAAAAGTGCACGGAGAGGAACACCACCAGCGCCAGCGCCAACGGCGTGTTGATGTCGCGGGTGGGGGAGAGCAGGAACGGGATGAAGCCGATCACGTTGGCCACCGCGATGAAGATCGCCAGTGAGCCGAGCAGGGGCAGATAGGGCGCGGCCGGGCGCCCGAGGATCCCGCTGATCAGGTCGGCGAGAAAATCCACCAGCATCTCCAGCGCGGTCGGCTTGCGGCGGTTGATGAACGCCGCGGCCAGCAGCACCAGCAGGATCATCGCCCACGTCGCCACCACCGTATCCCGGACGGGCAGGCCGAAAACCGTGAAGACGACTTTGGGAAGCACGTCTTCCATCACCGCCTCCGAAGGCCGAGTGCGAGCGACAGCCGACCGGCGAGCCAATGCCCCGCGGCCGCCGCCACGGCGCAACCCGGACCGGTTTGCACCGCGCCCAGCAGCAGCGCCGCCGCCAATCCCATCCGCAGATAAATTCCCAGGGCGATCCGCCCCGCGGCGGATCCGCCGGCGGGATCCGCCGCCATGACGGTCCGGCGCATGCTCCAGACCCCCGCTCCGCCGCAGACAGCCCCCAGCCCGAACCACAGGATGTACAAAACCATCATCCCTCCTTGTTTCCCTCTTCCCCGTTCCAAGCTTGCGCCTCCCCCTCTTCCTCCGGCTGGTTTTCCTCCGGATTCGATTTGCGGTCCAAGCGCTTGATGAACCGCCAAAGGTTATAATAGCTGACGAACACCCCCGCCAGCAGCAGGCCGATCGTGAACGTGTGCCCTTCCCCCAGCCAGCGGTCGAGTCCGTATCCGATCAGCACGCCGCCGAAGATCGGGATCGCCAGCTCCCATCCGAGGGTCGTCGCCAGCAGAGCCTCGCGCCACAGGCCCGCCCAGAAGCCGGCGTCATCCTTGCGCGGCATCGTCCGCCTCATTCTCTCCGGAGGCCGTCCGCAAATTCCGCAACAAGCGGACCGGCGGACGGGGATCCTCCTTGCCGCCGGCGGCGAACACCGTCACCCGGTCTTTCTCCACATGCAGAATTCCGGGACCGGCCGCCATCTCCCGTTCCCGGCCGTCGGCCCCGCGGCAGATCAGCGGCGCCGAAACAGTCTCGCCCAACAGACGGTCGTGCCCGGGAAGAATCCCGATGCTGCCGTCGGTCAGAACCGCTGCGACCGCGGCCAGATCTTCGACCGACTCCACGCCCTGAGGGGTCAGGATCTCGAGGGTCAACCGGGCGGTCATGGGACGGCACCTCCCTCCTCCGTGCGGCTTTTCTCCGTCACTTCGTCGATCGTCCCGGCCATGTAGAAATGCTGCTCCGGCCGGCGGTCGTGAAACCCCCCGAGGATTTCCTCGAATCCGCGCAGGGTCTCCTCCAGCGGCACGAATTGGCCCGCAATCCCGGTGTACGGCTCCGAGACAAAGAAGGGTTGGGTGAGAAAGCGTTGGGTCCGCCGGGCGCGGTAGACGGTCCGGCGGTCCTCATCGGAAAGTTCCTCGAGCCCGAGGATGGCGATCACGTCCTGCAACTCCTCGTAGCGCGCGAGGGTGGCGATCACGTCCGAGGCGATCCGGTAGTGGCGCTCGCCGACCGCCGCGGGGGTCAGCAGGCTGCTGTTGGATTCGAGCGGGTCGATCGCCGGATAGAGACCCTGGGCCGCCAGCCGGCGCGAGAGCACGGTGGAGGCGTCCAAATGGGAGAAGGTGGCGCGCACGCCGGGGTCGGTGATGTCGTCAGCCGGAACGTAGACGGCCTGGATGGCGGTGATGCTGCCCCGCCCGGTGGTGGCGATCCGCTCCTGCAGCCTGCCCATTTCGCTGTCGAGCGTGGGCTGGTATCCCGCGTCGCTGGGCAGCCGCCCCAGCAGGGCGGAGACCTCGGCTCCGGCCTGGACGTAGCGGTAGATGTTGTCGAGGAAAAACAGAATCGGCCGGTGTTCGCGGTCGCGGAAAAATTCCGCCATGGTCAGCGCCGTCAGCGGCACGCGCATCCGCGCCCCGGGCGGCTCGTTCATCTGCCCGAACACCAGAATGGTGCTCTCGAGCACGCCGCTTTCCTTCATCTGCAGCCACAAGTCGTTGCCCTCGCGGCTGCGCTCGCCCACCCCGGCGAACACCACGATCCCCGAATGCTCGCGGATGGTGTGCCGCATCAGCTCGATCATCAGCAGGGTCTTGCCAACCCCCGCCCCGCCGAACAGGCCGACCTTTCCGCCGCGCGGGTAGGGCGTCAACAGGTCGATCGCTTTGATTCCGGTGACGATCACCTCGTCGGAAATCCGCCGCTCCTGCAGGGGGGGCGAGCCGGCGTGGATCGATTGCAGGGCGGCGTGCTTAAAGCGGGGATTGCCGTCGATCGGATGGCCCAGCACGTTGAACAGCCGCCCCAGGGTTGCACGGCCGGTCGGCACTCGGATCGGTGTGCCGGTATCCAACACCGGAACGCGGCGCTGCAGGCCGCTGGTGTTGCTCATCGCGATGGTGCGCACGGTGTACGCGTTGAGGTGCTCCTGGACTTCCAGCACCAGGCCGTGATGCTTCGGGGATTCGACGTGCAGGGCGTTGTGAATCCCGGGGAGGTTGCCGGAGGGAAATTCGACGTCGACCACCACCCCGGCCACACGGACCACGGCACCCTGTGCTTCTTCCTGCCCCTGGATTTCCTCGGCGAAATCCGTCACCGCGCCGCCTTTCGGGGCTCCCGCACTCCCCCCGCCATCCCTGAACCCGCGCGCGCAGGATCGAACCGCGCGCCGGCGGCGTGTTTGTCCAAAACGAGATCGTTCCCGGAAGCCTTTCGGCCTGGCATGAGCGTATCCCTCCTTTTCGTAACCCATTATACAAATTTTCGACGCCCCGGACCAGAAAAATTCCCCTCCGGCCGCCGTTCCGTCCCTGCGGTCCGCGGATGACGCGCCGCCTTGGGCGGACGCGCGGCGCGGACGGCCGCCGGAGCGCTCAATCTCCGGTGCCCGGCCCTTTCACCCGCGCGGAGCCGCGGCCCGGGCGGGGAGTGTGATTTATAATTCGCCGCCGGGGGCCGCAGCGGCCCGCCCCCATCCGCAATCCCATCCTCTCAGGAAAGAGGTTCCATGAAGCTCTTCGTACCGGGACGCATCTGCCTGTTCGGCGAACATTCGGATTGGGCCGGCGGCTACCGCCGGATCAACGCCGACATCGAAAAGGGCTACACGCTGATCTGCGGCACCGATCAGGGGATCTACGCCGAAGTCGAGCCGCACCCCACCTCGCTTGTCCTCTCCTCCACCACCCGCGATGGAAAACTGCACGGCCCGCAGGAGATTCCGATGCACCCCAAGGCCCTGCTGGAAGAGGCCGAGAAGGGCGGATTCTGGAGCTACATCGCCGGCGTGGCCTACCAGGTTCTCACCAACCACCACGTTCGCGGGCTGACGCTCCACAACTACCAGACCGACCTGCCCATCCGCAAGGGGCTCTCCTCCAGCGCGGCGGTCAGCGTCCTGGCGGCGCGGGCCTTCAACCGGGTCTACGACCTCAAGCTCACCGTGCGCGGCGAAATGGAACTCGCCTACATGGGCGAGATCACCACCCCCTCCCGCTGCGGCCGGATGGACCAGGGCTGCGCCTTCGGCAACCACCCCGTGCTGATGACCTTCGACGGCGACCGGATGGACACCGAGACCCTGACGGTGGAGAAGGAGCTGTACTTCGTCGTCGTCGACCTGCAATCCAAAAAAGATACCATGGAGATTCTCAACCGCCTGAACCGCTCCTACCCGATCGCCGAGAACGAGGTCGAGCGCGGCGTGCACGAACTGCTCGGACCGCTCAACAAGCGCATCGTCCACGAGGCGGCAAAGGCGCTCCACGAGGGCGACGCCGAGCGGCTGGGCACGCTGATGACCGAAGCCCAGGCGCTGTTCGACCAATACGCCGCGCCCGCCTGCCCCGAGGAGCTCACCGCCCCCGTTCTGCACAATACCCTCTCCCACCCCAGACTCCAACCGCACGTCTGGGGGGGCAAGGGCGTCGGTTCGCAAGGCGACGGCACCGCGCAGTTCGTCGCCCGCAGCCCGGCGGACCAGCAGGCCGTGATCCGGATTCTCGAGCGGGACCTGAAGCTTTCGGCCCTGGCGCTGACGATCCGTCCCACCCAGCCCATCCGCCGGGCGGTTCTGCCCGCCGCCGGATTCGGCACCCGCCTGTTTCCCGCCTCGAAGGCCACCAAGAAGGAGCTCTTTCCGGTCGTCGACCGGGACGGGATCGCCAAGCCCGCCATCCTCTACGCCGTCCAGGAGGCGCTCGACGCCGGGATCGAGGAGATCATCGTCATCGTCCAGCCCGACGACCTTGACGATTTCCGAGCCTTTTTCAACGACCCGGTCTCGGTCGAGAACTTCAACAAACTGCCGCGGCACTTCCAGGAGTACTCCGGCCGGATCCTCGACATCGGCAAGCGGGTCACCTTCGTGGTCCAGAAGAACCAGGAGGGCTTCGGGCATGCGATCCACTGCGCCCGCGAGGCCGTCGGCGGCGAGCCCTTCCTGCTGATGCTCAGCGACCACCTCTACCGCTCCGCCGGCGAAAAAACCTGCGCCACCCAGCTGATCGAGGCCTACCAGCGCTACGGGACCAACATCCTCGGCCTGCGCAGCACGCCCGAGGAGCGGATCGCTAATTACGGCACCGTCGGCGGCGTGTGGATCGAGGACGACCGGGTGCTCAACATCAGCGAGTTCGCCGAAAAGCCGACCGTCGATTACGCCCGCACCAACCTGCGCGCGCCGGGAATGCCCGAAGGCGAATACCTCACCGTCTTCGGCCTCTACATCGTCAAGCCGGGAATCTTCGAGATCCTCGAGGACCACATCCGCAACAACGTCCGCGAACGGGGCGAGTTCCAGCTCACCTCGGCGCTGGACCGGCTGCGCCGCGAGGACGGGTTTTACGGCCTGATCATGGACGGCACGCGCTTCGACATCGGCCTGCCGGACGCGTATTTGGAGAGTCTGGCGGCGTTCCGGCGGGGATGAATCCGACGATGGACCGCGGACGACGGACCAAGGACCATCGTCGAGGATAATCGCCCGATTTAATTTTTCCCAACTCATGCGGGGCGGTATTCGGGGCGCTAGAGCCCGAGTCGGGGTTAAGGCCGAGTCGGTCTTAAGACCGACTCGGCCTTAAGGGCGGCTAGGCGATGGAAACCATTTTTCCCCGATTTCTTTCTTGAGACAAGGATTTTTCTTCCCCTAAAGAGGAGAAAAAAACGCGGTTCAATGCACCGGATCGGTCGTCATTCCCCGCATGTTCTTTGCAGGAATCCAGGATTTTACAAGAACACACGCCCATGATGCCTAGCGGGGTACTGAAAAAGGCGGGGGCTGTCTTTGCGAGCCTCGCCCCGTCTTCGCCGCGGCGAAGCCGGGGGAGCGAAGCGACGAAGCAATCTCCTTGTTTTTCAGAAGGAGGAGATTGCTTCGCCCCCTCCGGTCGCCCCCGCTGAACGAGGACAGGCTCGCAATGACACTGTCAATAGCTAGTTACAGTGCCCTGCTAAGCGGGTATGACGTTCATTTTCCCATTCGAAGGCCGATTTTTCCTCGCCGCGCTCGGGACCTGGACGATGGGACGGGATGGCACCCCCTACGGCTTCACCTTGTACAGCCCCGGCGCGATCCTCTCGACGGTTCCGAAGCATCTCAGAATCCCGAGATCCTCGGCCGTGCTCGCCGGCCGGTTCACCGTCACCACCGTCGTGTACGGATGGCGCGTCACCGATTCGCAGGTGAAAACGCCCTCCACCTCGGGGATGATCGTCAGGCCCTTGCGCCCGGAAAACAGGAACATTTCCGGATACCAATCGTCCTGGAGCAGGATGATGTATTCGTCCTCAGGCGTGATCTCCGCCACCTTCGCCGCAACTGCGATAAACGTGTCGTCGGTGTAATCCACTTCCTGACTCACCGTGTTGAGGATAAACGCGTACTTTTCATGGCCCGCCAGCAGGATGAAGGCGAAGAGGATGGCGGAAAACACGTGTCCCCAGACATGCCGCTCCAGCAGGAACCGGTACAACGCGTAGATCCCGAATCCGATCAGGATGCTGAGGAACGCGGCTACCGCGATGTAGTAGTACTCGTGAAAATATAAATTAAAGAAGATGAAGACCGTCAGCAGGGTGCCCGCCAGCGCCGAACCGAACACGCAACGGCTTTTGGGCGGCAGGCGGCGCAGGCAGGCGACGCCCAGGACCGGAAACAGGATCACCGGCCCGAAGAGGAAATAATTCCTCAGGTTGGTGAACTTGCCCGTCCACTCCGTGTAGCTCAGCTTCTGGCTCCAGGTCCCGTACCACCAATCGCTGGAATTCGCCGAGGTCAACCAGACCGTGTAGGGGTTGGCCTGTTTGACGGCGTCTTCCAGCCGCACCCAGAGGATCTCGGCGGCCAGGGGCAGCAGCGCGATGCCGGCCAACAGCACAAGCGGCCCCGCGTGCCTCTTCAGCATCCCGGCCAATGTGCGCGGCGAGAGAAAATCCTTCGGCGCCATCCCCCATTGCCGCAGGCCGTCCAACGCCATCAGCACCGCCGGGATCGCGACAATCGGCATGGTGGTGATTTTCACCATCGCGCCGAGGATCCCCGAGATCGCCGCGAGCGAAAAGCGCGGAAGGCTGCGGGGCGCCGCCAGCCATTCGTGGATCCAGTAAAGGTAGCTCATCGCCAGCAATACCGAAAAATAATCCGGAAGGATCTCCGTGCTGTAGCGGATGTTGAACGGCAGCCAAAGGTAAACGGTCAGGATGATCAGGATCAGGGACTTGCTTTCGAGGAATTTCTGGCACAGCAGGACCAGAAAAAGGGCGGTGGCGTAGAAGACCATCAGGCTCACCAGCCGGGCCGAAAGAGTCAGGTCGATGCCGGTGAGGTTGGCAAACACGGTGCAGAGCGCCTGATACAGCGGAAATTCCAGCGGCACCTGCCAGGGCGGGCCGAACACCGGGGTTTGATAGTGGAACAGGTCGATGCCTTCCTTTTGAAACCAGAGGGAAGAGAGGAGGGTGTGGGAAGAACGCCACCAGGAGCTGATGTGGTCGAGGAACGGCAGGCGCGGGAGGAGCGAGAGGGCCGCGTTGAAGAAGCAGGCGTAGGCGAAATACCGTCCGCCGGCGTTTTGCGCGCCGCGCGCTTTTTGGAGGCTTCGTTCCAGCAGGAACACCCCGGCGGCGGCGGCACCGAGGCCGGCCAGGGCGGCCAGGATTTTGTAGTGCCCCCAGCCCGGCCGCGGGTATCCGGCCAGACCGGCGGCTAGGGCGGCTGCAAACGCCAAACCGCCGAGCGCCGTGAGCACAATGCCAATGCTTCGTTTACCCATATCCTCTCCTCGTTCCGTCTCCAGGATGAAATGGCTTCCGCGCCTGTCCGGATTGCCCGTCGGGTGGAATGATACTCCGCAGCCGCCGAAGGCGAGTATAACAAGATGCTCCGCCGCGGGGCAAATTCCAAAATTCCGCGGGAATCCATCTCCGGCCGCCTTCCGGCGGGCTTTAGTGTATAGAATAGAATCACGCCCGGCGATTGACGTGTGAGAAAACCGCTGCGCCGGCGCGGCGGCGGCGCAAGGAGAGAACCGGAGGAGACGCACGATGGCGGAGAACAACCGGATCGGGATCGACGGAACGCGGACGACCTTTCTCGGCGTGGGCGGATGCGGGTCAAACGTGATCCGCCGGATCAGCCGGCAGGCGCCGCCCGAGGTGCGCTTTGCGGCGGTCGACACCGATTCGAAATCCCTGTTGCTCTCTCCGGCGGCGGCCTCGCTGCAGATCGGGAAGAAGGCGGTCCGCGGCCAGGGAGCCGGCGGGGATCCGCGCCTGGGGCGCAAGGCCGCCGAGGAATCCGTCGCTGCCCTGGACGACCTGCTCAAGAGAACCGACCTGCTGTTCGTCGTCGCCGGATTCGGCGGCGGCACGGGCACCGGCGCCCTCCCCGTCGTCGCCGAGATCGTCCACGAGCTGGCGATCATCCCGCTGTTCTTCGTTTTCACTCCGGCCGATTTCGAAGGGCTGCGCCGCGCTCATATCGCCCGGGAAGGCCTGGAACGGATTCGCGCGCTCCCCGAGCGCGCGCGCGACGTGATGATCATCCCCAACGCCGAACTGCTGCGGAAATTTCCTCCGGATACGCCGATGCAAACGGCGCTGGCCGGCGCCGATTCGTTCATCCTGAAGGGCGTGGAGGATTGGCTCAAGGCGTCCGCCGAAAAGAACAATCCGCGGCTCGATGCCGGCGAGGTGCGGGCGCTGTTCGCCGGGATCGAAGATCCTATCCCTTATTCCTTTTAATAGAGCCATCTCCGGCCGGGAGTCCTCTTCGCCACCGGCTGGGCGGCGGCGCAAACCCGATTCGCTGAACGAGGGCTTCCAATGCTCGGTGGGGAAATTCGGTTCGGCCGACTTCCAACGGATGCTCTTGCCGTTTTCAGAAAGTGCCGGGTAGATCAGCGCCCCCATCCCGCATCCCTCCCGCCGATAAATCCATCATCCGCCGGCGCTTTCCGCCGGCCGGCTCGCCGCGCAGCCAATGGACCGCTTTCCGCCGCTGTTCCCAGGGAACCGCGTTTTCCTGGAGAAGCCGCAGCACCGACCGGGCCGGGTCCGGATCGCATGATTCGCACTGCGGAAACGCCTCCAGGATCGGATCGAGAGCCTCCGGCCCCGCACAGGCGCATCGCTCCCATTGCTCGGTCGCAATCCAAAAATCGATCTCCTCGGCGCGGGTTTCCGGCCGCCAGGAAATCTTCGGCAGCGGCCGATCGCGCATCGCGGGAATCGGCGGGAACCCGGTTTGGATCGCCCGGCCGGTCATCCACCGCACGCCGGGGTCCGGATCCGTCAGCGCCTTGCGGATCAGCGCGCGGGTCATCCCGTCGATGAGCCACAGCGCTTCGAAGGCGGCCCTCCGGATCCCCGGATCCTGCGACCCGGCGAACGTCCCCATCGCCTCCCGCGCGTCCGTTCCCTCCAAACAACCGAGCGCGCGGACCGCGGTGGCGCGCACGTCGGGATCGGGATCCGCGGTTGCTTTGCGCAGCGGCTCCCGCGCCCGCCCGTCGCCAATTTCACCCAGCGCCTGCGCCGACCGAAACCGGACTTTGGCCGATCCGTCGCTGAGAAGCGAAAGCAAACCTTCCAAGATGCAGGGATCGCTGCAATAACCCAATTCCATGGCGGCCCTGGCGCGAACCTGCGGATTCCGGTGCTGCAGCGCCCGCACCAGGGGAGCCAAACCGGGTCCGCCGATCACCGCCAAACCGATGATTGCGCCGTCGACGATGAAAACGTCCTTATGGTTCAGCAGCTTCACCAATACCGGTACGATCCGCTCGTCGCCGATCCTTCCCAGGTTTTCCCCCGCCGCGGAGCGCAATTCCTCCCATTGGGCGGGCCGCCGCAGCGCTTTGAGCAGCGGACGGACGGCGCGCCGGTCGCCGATCTCGCCCAGCTTCGTCGCCGCGGTCATGCATACGTACAGATCCGGGTCCTCCAGCGCGCGGATCAACGCCGGCACCGCCCGCCGATCGCGCGTCTCGGCCAACTCCTTCACGGCGCGGCAACGGATCCCGGCCGCGGATTCGCTTCTTGTGTCCCTTCCGAATTCCATCCGCTTCAGGAGGGAGGATACAGCGCGCGGGTTTTCGACGGTTTCCGGAAGCGGCGGATCTTCGGGATTCATGAGGGTGCCTCCGCAAGAGGTTGAACCGACATCAGGCGAGTATTTCAGTATACGCAACCGTGGCGGCTTCGGGAATTAATATTTTTCGATCAGGATAAAAAAGGGGCAAGCCCTTTTCCGGCATGGAATCCGTGGAGAAGGAACGGGGGGCCGTATTTGTTAAATCGAATCAGGAGCCGCCGCGCACGGCGGCGGCCGCCGGACCGGTCAGCGGATGCTGCGGATCGCCTGATACAGCGGCCGCAGCCGCGCATACAGCTTCAGGTAGGCTTCCCGGTACAGCTCCTCGTATACCTCGTGGAAGTACGGGTCGGGTTCGAAGGTGTCGCGGATGCGGGTCATCTCCCTCACCGCCGTGGGGAAATCCGGATGCACCCCGGCGCCGACGGCCGCGTCGATCGCAGCCCCCAGTCCGCTGGCCTCGTAGACGTGCGGCCGGCTGGCGGGCAGGCCGAAGACGTTGGCGGTGATCTGCATCGCCGCCCGGCTCTGGCTCCCCCCGCCCGCCACGCGCAGCGCGCGGATCGGAACCCCGCTGCGCTTGGCGGTGCGCTCGGCCCCCTCGCGCAGCGCGTAGGCCAGCCCTTCGAGGATCGCGCGGTAGATGTGGGCGCGGGTGTGCACGTCGCCGAAGCCCACGATCGCACCGCGCGCCTCCGGGCCGGGCGAGCGCAAGCCCGGCGACCAGTAGGGTTGCAGCACCAGGCCCTGCGAGCCGGGCGGGACCGAGTTCACCAGCTCGTCGAACAGCGTTTCCGGCTCCACCCCGCGCTCCTCCGCGATCCGCTGCTCGCGCAGGCCGAACTCGTTCTTGAACCAATTCACCATCCAGTAGCCGCGGTTGATCTGCAGCTCCAGGTCGTAGGCGCCGGGCACCGCCGAAGGATAGGGCGGGATCAGCGGAGTGATTTCGACGTAGCGCCGGTGGGTGGTGTTGATCGTGGCCGAGGTGCCGAAGCTTAGGCAGCCGAATTCCGGTTGGATGCATCCGGCACCGAGCACCTCGCAGGCCTTGTCGGCCGCGGCGGCGATCAGCGGCAGGCCGGCGGGGATTCCGGTGGCTTCCGCCGCCTCCGGCGTGATTTCTCCCAGCACCCCGGCCGCCGGCACGAGCTCCACCAACAGGTCCCGGCTGATCGGCAGGGCTTGCCACTTCCAATCCCAACCGGCCGCCCAAGCCTGCTTCTGATAATCGAACGGCATGTACCCCACCTGGCTGGCCACCGAATCGACATACTTGCCGGTTAACCGGTGGACCAAATAGCCGGAGAGGAACAGGTATTTATGGGTCTTCTCCGCCACTTCCGGCTGGTTCGTGCGGATCCAATTCCACTCCGCCTCGGCCTGCAGGTAGGCCACCGTCTCGCTCGCCCCGGCCAGGGCGAACGCCGCGCCCCACAAGCCGCCCACCGGAGCCAGGCCCTCGGTCCGGCGCTGGTCGAGCCAGACGATCGCCGGCCGCAGCGGCTTGCCGTCTTTGTCTATGTTGATCATCGTCGAACGCTGGGTGGTCACCGCCGCCGCGGCGATGCTGGACCGGTCGACGCCATCCATCCGCCACAACCCCTGGCAGGCCTTGCACAACGCATCCCAATACACATTCGGATCCTGCTCGGCCAGCCCGGGCGCGGCCGAGTAATACGGCTCGTACGGCACCCGCTGTTTGGCGAGCAGGTTCCCGCGCGGATCGAAAATCAGCGCGCGCACGCTTTGGGTTCCGTTGTCGATGGCGAGCAGGTTCTCAGGCGTCATCATCACTCTCCCATTTCCGCGTTTGTGGACGGCGACGCTTCGCCTTTGCCGCCGTATGGTTTGTCATTGCGAGGAGCCCCGACGCAGTCGGGGCGACGAAGCAATCCCCTCCGCAGAAGCGGGTGTCATTGCGAGAAGGCTTCGGGAACAGGGTCTGCGTTCCCGCAGCCGACGAAGCAATCTCCTCCCTATGGAATAGGATCGGGATTGCTTCGTCGGCCCTTCGGGCCTCCTCGCAATTACAAGGTTCTTAGTTCCCGCCGCCGTGTTTTTTCGTCGTCATTCCCGCATCCCCCACCGCTTCTCGCGCTGCTCCGCGCTCAGGTCCAGCCCGAGGGTCCCGCCGGGATTGAGCACGCCGCCCGGGTCGAAGTGCGTTTTGAGCGCCCGGACCGCGTCGAGGCAGGCCGTTCCGATTTGTTCTTCCAGCCATGGCGCGGTCTGCTTGCCGATTCCATGATGGTGGCTCATCGCCGCGCCGGATTTCCGGATCGCCTCCAGCACGCCATACTGGATCTTCAGGTATTCCCCGATGTCGGCGGCGCGGGCGATGAAGATGAAATACAGGTTGGCGCCCTGCGGATAGGCGTGGGAAAGATGGGTCATGCAGATAGTCCGCGGCCGGCTCTTGACAAAGGCGCGCACTTGCGCGTGCACGGCGGGGATCTGGTCCCAGCGCGCGGCGCACTCGAGCGTGTCGATCATGATCCCGAAGTCCATCAGGTCCTCGCGCAAGTAGGGGTCGGTGAAGCGGGTCTTCTCCCACCTGCGGGTCACCCCGAAGAGAGTGAGCGGGAACGCGCCGCGGCTCCGCGCCAGGGCGGAAATTTTCCGCTTCACCGTGCGCGCGTAGTCCGCGTCGCCGTCGGCCGATCCGAGCATCAGGCAGCGCCGCATCGGCGTGTAGCCGAGCGCCCGCAGCAGGCTGTCCGCCGGCGTGCCGTGGATGTGGTACATCCGCAGCGCCACGTCGGTCTCCTCCGGATCCGAGAGGCGGAAGACCGAGGGCAGGCCGAACTCGCCCTGCAGCGATTCGCGCGCCGCGTCGAGCCCCTCCTCCCAACTCGGAAACAGGAAGCTGAAGCGGCGGGTGTTCCGCGGCGCATGCCGGAAGACGCGCAGGGTGGCCGCGGTGAGCACGCCGAAACAGCCTTCCGAGCCCATCAGAATCTGATCGATGTTCGGTCCGGTGGCGCAGCGCGGAAAGCCCGGCGTGGAGAGTCGGCCGCGCGGCGTGGCGTATTCCTGGGCTAGGACGATATCCTCGATCTTGCCGTAGTAGGTCGAATTCTGCCCCGCGCCGCGCGTCACCACCCAGCCGCCGACGCTGGAATACAGGAACGATTGCGGAAAATGGCCGCAAGTGTAGCGCCGCCGGGCCCCGAGCCGTTCCGGTGCGGCGTTGAGGATCGCCTCAAGGTCCGGCCCCGTCATCCCGGCCTCGACGGTGATCATCTGGTCGGTCTCATTAAAAGAAACGACCCGCTTCATGTGCCGGCCCATGTCGAGGCTTACCCCGCCCTTGACCGCCTCCGCGCCGCGGGTCACCCCCGAGCCGGCGCCGCGCACGTAAAGCGGGATCCGCTCCCGGCTGCAATACTCCACAACTGCCCGGACTTCCTCCGCGCTGCGCGGCGCCAGCACCACATCCGGAAGGTTTTCGACGACGTGCGCGCGCAGCCGCAGCGCGTCGATCGCCGCCCCGGCGTAGGAGGCGCGGGTGCGGTCGTAGGTCGCGGTGCTGACGTTCTCCGCCCCGGCGATCGCCTCCAGCGCCCGCAGATGCGCCTCATCCAATCCGCACTTCTCCGCGGCATCGAACGGTTCGAAGCCGGTGCGCCGCGGCTGGGCGAAATCCGCATCGTCCATCCCCAGGGTTTCCTTCAGCACCGCCAGCATCCCGCGGTTCGGGTGCCGGTATCCGGCCGGATCGCCCCATTTGAAGAGCGAACGGTAGGAACGGGACGGCGGGGGCTTTTCGATCCAAGCAGGGGAGACGTCGCCTTCAGTCATGGACCTCCATTAAGAAAACCGGCCGAATGGTCCCGCCCCGATTTGCCGAGCCGGAAGGATTGCGGCCTTAAGCCTGGCCGGCGATCCGCCCGCCCCGGCGCGGGTCAAGCCGTGGATCCGCCCCGCTCGGTTTCGCCTCGCGGGCCTATCCGATCACCTTTGCTCCCGCAGGGAGTAGGACCGCCGCCACAACGCGCGGTAGGATTGCAGTTCCACGTTCCAGCGCATGTCGTCCCACCCGAGGATCGGCTTGCACAGGTCGCGGATCCGGATCATCTCGCCGTCGGCGCCTTCCGGAAGGAGCAACCCCAAACGCGTCCGCCGCAGAAGCAGATCGTCGAGGTGGATGACGTCCTCGGATTGCGCCGCCCAGCGCAGTTCGGCCCACAGCGTCGGCGAATCCCCCACCGGTGAAAGCTCGCCGGCGGCCGCCCCGCGGAGCACCTCGGCGGCGTCGTGTCCGTGGCGCCCGAGCAGGCGCACCTGCAGGCCGGGGCTGAGCCCGGCTTCTCCGGCCAATCCGATGAACTCCTCTTTTTCGGGTTTGTCCAACGCGCGCAGGCGGCGCTGGGGACGCGGGCTCTCGGGTAGGCGCCGGCGGACGAACCCCAGAGTTTTGCGAGCCATATGGCGGAACGTCGTCAGCTTACCGCCGGTGATCGTCACCAGGCCGTCCTCATCCATCAGGATTTCGTCGCGCGGTTCCTTCGACGGATCCGCCCGGCCGGTGTCGAGAACCGAACGGACCCCGGTTTGGGTCGAACGCACATCGTCCGGCGAAAGCCCCAGGCCGCCGAACGCCCGTCCGACCGCTGCCATCAGGTATTCCGTTTCGGGTTCGCTGATCCGCGGATCTGTCTCCATCGGGTCGCGGCAATCGATGTCGGTGTTGCCCACCAGCGTCACTCCCTCCCAGGGGAAGGCGAGGATGTATCGCCGGTCCTTCGGATGTTGAAAGGTGATCTGCCGGTCGAGGGGCAGTTTTTCCCGCGGGAAAAAGAGGTGGCTGCCGCGCAGGCGGCGCAGGCGCGGGCGCCGTCCGATCTGCCCACGCAGCTCGTCGGCCCAGGCGCCGGTGGCGTTCACCACCACCTCGGCCAGCACATTGGCCGTGCGGTCGCCGATCATATCCAGAATCTGCGCGCCGCACACCTGTCCGCCGCGGTCGCGCAACAGACCGTAGGCGCGCGTATAGTTAAGCGCCGCGCCTCCGGCGCGCACCCCTTCCCGGATCACCCGCAGCACCAGCCGCGCGTCGTCGGTTTGGGCATCGAAGAAACGGTAGCCGCAGGCCAGCAAGCGGCAATCCGCGCACGGGCAGAGGCGCTGGACCGCGGTAGGCGATTTGCGCACGTGCTGCCATTTTCCGGCCAGGATGTCGTAAACCGTCAATCCGGCGCCGATCACCCAGCCGGGCGGAAAATCGTCGCGAAAACTTAGGAGCAGGATCTTCAGCGGATCGACCAGCCCGCGGCCTTCGCGCAGCAGCCGCTGGCGTTCCCGCACCGACTGCAGGGTGAGCATAACCTGCCCGGTGTTGAGGTAGCGCAGGCCGCCGTGGACCATCTTTGAGGATCGGCTCGAGGTCCCGGAGGCGAAATCGTGCGTCTCCACCAGTAGCGCGCGCAGGCCTTCTTGCGCGGCTTCGCGCAGGATTCCCGCCCCCACGATCCCGCCGCCGATGACGAGGATGTCCCACGGTCCGGCGATGCGGTCCCAAATCTCATCGCGCCGGTCGGTTTGCGGCATATCTGCACCTCCGTTTCCGGAGGATATTGTACCCAAAGGGGGGAGCGGAAGGATAGCGGGGGAACCCTTGCCGACCCTAAGGGTTCCCAAGGTTTGCGGCAACCCTTGGGAACCCTTAGGGTCGGGATCTTCATTTCTTCGTGCTGAAGCCGATCAGTTTGTACAGCCAGCACCAGCCGGTCAACCCGGACAGCATGAGCATCACGCCGACGACAAGCAGGATTCATCCCCAAGTTCCGGCCGTTACGCCCCCCAGCTTCAGCCCCGCTAAAACGGCGCCCAAAACGACCCGGATGACTCGGTCAACCTTCGATTCATTTGCTTGAAAATGGCGCTCATGACAAGCCTCCTTTTGGCTTGAGGTTAACGTGTTGGATGCCGGTTGGGGGGAAAGGGAACCAGGAAATCCGACCATCGACGATGGGCCAAAGCCGGATTATCTCCTTGGCGATGGGCAATAAACGGGGGAAAGCCACGCTACACTCTCGAAGAAAATTCCCGCGTGAATGCGCGTCCATCGTCCAAGGTCCACCGTCTATCGTCCGGTTTTCCAGACGGTCGCTCGTCGCTGATCGATTGTCTTATTTCATATAGTCCGATAAATCCAGCGACTTGTACAGCCTTTCCCGCGCCCGCTCCGGCATATCCGGCTGGGGAAGGCGATGGTAAAGGTCGATGGTTCGGCGCAGGGAGTCGATCACCACCCGGCAGTTGCGGCATTCGGCCATGTGGCGTTCGATTTCCGCGCACAGCTCGGGGGCCGCTTCGCCCTCGGCGTAGAGCGAAAGTTCTTCCAAGAGGTTTTTGCAGAATTCATGGTTCATCGTTCCGCCTCCGCGCCCGCCGCCGGAGCGGCGAAGTAGGCCGTCAAGCGCTCGCGCAGCCATAGCCGCGCCCGGTGCAGGCGGGTCTTGACGACGTCCTCCGAAACGTTTAACGCAGCCGCCGCTTCCTCGGTCGAAAGGTTCTCCAATTCGCGCATCACGAACGCCGCCCGCAGCTTCTCCGGCAGTTCCCGCACCGCCCGCTCGAGTTCCGCACGGGCCTCGGCCCTCTCCAATTCCGCCTCCGGATGATCGCGCCAGTCGAACAACGCCTGTGGAACGGTCGCGCCATCCTCCGGATCGGCCGCCTCATCCACCGCAACCGTCTCGGGAGCAGTGCGCCGCAGACGCATCAGCGCCGCGTTGTAGGCGATTCGGTAGAGCCAGGATCGCAATTGCGACCGGCCGTCGAACCGGTCGATCCCCTTGAACGCGCTCAGAAAAGTCTCCTGGACCACATCCTCGGCATCGGACTCGTTGCGCATCATCCGCAGCGCCAGGCGGTAGATGCCTGGCGCATGAATCTCCACACATTCCGCGCAGGCGCGTTGATCGCCGGCGCGGACCCGTTCCAAGAGCGCGGATTCGGATCTAGTATGGTCCATAGATTTGGATGCCGTTCCGCCGGAAACGTGACGCCGGCCCCGCCCCCACCGCCCGCAATCACCGGTTTTTGCTTTCCCGCCGGTTTTGTCACCTTTCCCCGGCACCGGCATTTAACATAAGGAAAAACCCGAGAACCCGGAGGAACGATGAACGTACCGATTCACGTGACCGACCCCGCGTTTGAAAAGACCGTCCTGCAATCGCCGATGCCGGTGCTGGTGGATTTCTGGGCGCCGTGGTGCCTGCCCTGCCGGATGGTGGCCCCCGCCCTCGAGAAGCTGGCCGAGGTATACGCGGGCCGGTTGGTGGTGGCCAAGGTGAACACCGAGGAGAATCCGGAATGGGCGATGCGCTACGGCATACAAGGCATTCCCACGATGTTGATTTTCCAAGGCGGCCAAGTAGTGCACCAGCAAGTCGGCGCACTGCCGTACCCGTACCTGCGGCAAATGGTCGAGCAGGTTCTGGCGAAGGCCCCTCAATCTCAGCTGAATTGAAAAAGTCCGACCCTAAGGGTTCTTAAGGGTCGGGGGGAACCCTTGGGAACCCTTAGGGTCGGGTTTCCCCCGCCTCGAACGCCTTGAGGTCCGCCACCGCCTTGTCGGTGTTCACCAGCGGCAGGATGATCAGCCCCATCACGAAGAAGAAAATCAGCGAGAGGATCGCCGGCCGCAGGCTGCCGAAGATCTGATTGACCAGCCCGAACAGCATCGGGCCGATCCACGACGTGCCGCGCTCGCTGACTTCATAAAAGGAATAATACTCGGCTTCCTTGCCGGCCGGGATCATCTGGGCGAACAGGCTGCGGCTGATGGCCTGCGAACCGCCCATCACCAGTGCGATGAACCCCCCCAGGACGAAGAACTCCGCCAGCCGCGATTCTCCGTACATCCCGCCGTAGGCGTAGATCACCACCCCGGCCCAGATCACCAGGCTGAGGACGATCGAGCGCTTCGCCCCCATCAGCTTGGCCAGCCGGCCCCAAAGCAGCGCGCCGAAGAAGGCCACGAACTGGATCATCAGGATGACGATCGTCAACTGCTCCTGCTTGATTTCCAGCCCGCCGCGCAGCAGCGGCGCCGCGGCGAAGGTGGCCGAGACGGCGATCACGGTTTGGATCCCGTCGTTGTACAGGAAATACGCCACCAGGAACTTGAGCGTTTCGGGGAAGTTCTTCATTTCACGGATCGTGGACCACAACTGCTTGAATCCGACGCTGGCGTAGGTCTCGCCCTGCGGCAACGGCCTGCGCGCGTAGCGCGGATGGAGCCGCAGCCAGGTGAAGAAGGAGAATCCCAGCCACCAGATCCCGGCCGAGGCCAGGTTGATCCGCACCGCCAGGTCGGTGGGCACGCCGAGCTTGTCGCGCAGCATGTAAAAGGCCAGGTTCAGCACCAGCAGCAAGCCGCCGCCGAGGTAGCCCATCGCCCAGCCGAAGGAGGAAACCCGGTCGCGCTGGTCCGGACTGGCAATGTCGGGCAGGTAGGCGTTGTAGAACACGATCGCCGCGCCGAAGGCCAGGTTGGCGATCATATAGAGCAGGCCGCCGAGCCACCAAACCGGCGCGGTGGTCAGGAACAACGCGATGGTCGCGACGGCGCCGGTCACGGCGAAGAGCTGCATCAACTGCTTGCGCAGGTGCGAGTAATCGGCGATCGCGCCGAGGATCGGCAGGAACAGGACCTGCAGGCCGACCGAGATCGACACGCAGTAGGGAAAGAAGGAATCCGGCGCAATGGGGATGCCAAGCAGCCGCGCCATCCCGTCCTGCGCCCCCTCGGCCGCCTGGGCCGCCAGGCTCGCCACGTAAGGGCCGAGGAAGACGGTGCCGACGGTCGTCGAGAAGGCGGAGTTCGCCCAGTCGTACATCGCCCAACCGTTGATTTCGCGCTTGTCGTTGACCGGTGCGGGGCTCGCTTGCACTTTGGTGGTCATGAGGACTCCTTGTGCGAGGGCTTGGGACTCGGCGGAGCCGCGCTTCACCCAACCGGCCGCGGGAAAAAGCCGGTCGGATCCGCCCCGGAAAACCTCCGGAGCCGCGGCACCGCCACATTCCCCTGCTTCAACAGTCTGCTAAGTTTACCAGCAGTCGTCCGATCCTGCCGGGTCTCCGCCCGGCGGCATGTCCATGTCGCCCGGTCTTTTCCTCCGCTTTCCTCGAAGCGGCAGATAGAGTGACCGGAAAGCCGCGGGAAGCGCCAAGATCCTGAGACCATACGAGAAGCCGGCCAGGCAGGGGAAAGCGGAATATCTTCATGCACCGATGCAAATCCTTCCCCGGACATAGGATGACAAGAAAGCGGCTTTACCCCGCTGCTGCGGGATGATGAGGAATACCTCGCGCCCGCCCTCACGCCTGCCCCCCGGCCCGGCCCAGCCTTCTTGCGCCCGCCCTCGGCATGCTCTATGTTGGGGGAAGCGGAGTCCGGGGCGGGCTCGCGAATCGGGGGAAGCGGGATCAGCGGGAGGCTTCCCGCGCTGTGGGTTATTCTCCGTGTTCTTCGGGCTGTTCTTCGTGCCGTTTTGCAGATCCAAATATCCGGCCTCAACCCGCCGGCGCTCGCTCCCGGACCGCGAACAGCGCCGTTCCCGCCAAGCGCAGGACCGCCGCCGCGACCAATGCGCCCCCCAGCCCGATTCCTTCCGCGAGCAGCGTTCCGAGCAAAGGGGCCGCCACGGTCGGGAGGTAGGTGAACAACTGGGAGAAGGAGACGAACAGCGCGCTGTACTCCTCCGGAATCGTCTTCATCAATTCGTCGAAGAGCACCAGGTCGACCCCCGCTTGGAACATGCCCATCAATCCGGCCAGTAGTGCGATCACCTCCACCCGGCGGGTAAAGGCCACCAGCAGCGGGAACAGCCCCACGCCGAACGTCGTCGCCAGCAGGACGAACCGCGAGCCGCGAACCCGCGATTGGCGCGCCCACAACGGATACCCGGCCAGCATCACCACCGTCGTCACCATGCTGATCGCGCCGATCCAGGAATCCGACGCCCGGATGGTGCGCACGTAGTACAGCGGCAGGATCGGCTGGGCAAGTGTGACTCCGGCGAAGAACACAAACCGCTTGAGCGTGAACGAGAGAAAATCCGGCCGCGAACGGACCAAGCGGATGTAGTCCCGCAGCGTATTCCGCCAGGAGGCGCCTTTGGCCGCCGGCTGCGAGGCGCGCTCCGGGAGCACGATATGGCTGGAAAACCTCAGGCTGATCAATCCGCCGACGGACAACGCCAGGAAGACCGCCTGGTAGTTGACCGGGAAGGCGATCCGGTCCAGGACCGCGCCGGCGGCGAGGACGAAGACTGCGCTGGTGAATCCGAGGATCGTCCAGCGGCGGCTGAGCAGATCGTAGCGCCCGCCCGGCCCGGCCACGGCGTTCATCACCACCGAGAAGGCGACGTTGACGAGCGTCTGCGGAATCGTCGCCGCCGCCCAGATTCCGATCACGGCCGGAATGAGCCACTCGCGCGGGACGAGGAACGGCGCGGCGCCGGTGGCGGCGTACGAGGAAACGACCAGGAAGCGCGAGAAGCTGAACCAGGGGACGATGTTGCGGCGTGCGTTGAGGAAGCGGCCGATGGCGAGGGCGAAGATCAATCCGGCCACGGCCGGCATGACGGTCAGCAGGCCGACTTCGAACGCGCCGGCGCCAAGCCGTGCCAGGAATACCGGCAGGAAAGGGGTGGCGGCGGCGGAGAGTCCGATCCCGACCGCGTCGACCTGGACGTTGCGGTAGTTGTCGCGGGCGGTCCTATCCAACCCCGGCGGATAGGCGAACTGCGCCAGCCGCCCCCCCACCGCCTCGCGCAGGGTCTTCAGCCTGCGGTCATCGAGAAACCACGGATTCATCCCGCGATGGACTCCCTAGAAATTGCACGGGGCTGTCCAAAGGAGGCAAAGGCATCCTCCGGACTGTCAAGCCCGTTCGTTGCGTGCGGGGGGCCTGTTCGGAAAACCCCGGATCCCGGCGCGGATTCCGCCGGGATGGCGATCACCAGATTGCGGAGCTTACACCAGCAATAGCGTTCCCGTTCATAGCCAGCAGGCCCGAAAGAGCGCCTCGTCTATTATACGATCGGCGGGAAAGGGAGACCGCGGCGCCGTCAGCCACGGATATTTGCGGATTCGGCTTTCCTCCGCTTCAGGTATACGATTCCTACGACAAGGAAATACAAAACCTCCAAACCGCAAATCAACCCGAGCAGGATCATCTGGTATTTGTGCAGACCCAACTCCACCAGCCAGGCGGGAAGCGGCGGCGTCAACTCCTCCGCGGCCGCGTCCAGCGAGACCAATCCGGAATCGCACGTCCAGAGCTTTCCATCGGGAGCTTGGACCATCGCGCAGTCGCCGATCCCGATCTGAAAATTGGAGTCCTCGTCGGTGTAGCGGACGACTTCCACGGCCGATTCCCCGCGGACGACGTAGGCGGCGGCCGTATCTCCGATGCCGATGTCCGCCGTGCGGTAGTGGCCGACAACCCAGATCCTTCCTTGCAGATCGACCTCCATGCCTTCCACGCCCTGCTCGAACGTGCCGGGGAATTCGGCCGTGGCGCTCCACTGCCACTCGCCGGCGCCGGCATCCCAATGTCCGAATGCCAACGGACCCGAGGAATAGCGCATATCTCCGGGAGCCAAATCCAAATCCCGTGCAACCCACAACGTTTCCTCCGACGAAACCGTAAAGCCCAGGAAGAACCGTGTGGAAAACGGGAGCGGTCCGCCGACGGCGGCCCAATGCCCCGCCGCAAACCGGTAAAAAGAAACCGGTTTCGTCCCGCTTCCCGCCGCCAGCACCGGCCCGGAAGGAAAGCCCCGGAAGGAAACCGGTTGAAGGTCGGCTTCGGCCAACGCGTCCGGGATGGGAAGGGAATCGCAGTGGATCGAACCAAGATTGCAGGACCAAAATCGGTATCCGTCTTGCTCCGCAGACAGGTATACCAGGGAATATTTATAAACCGCATATCCCAGGTACCGGGGAACATCCCCCGGAAGCGCGAACGTCCGCCATTCGGCCCCGTCCCATATCGCCACATAGGATTCGAATATCACCGCCGGGTTCCCGCCCGGATCGCCCCAAACGCCAAGGATGTCGTAGGAACTGTCGTCATCCTGAAAAACCGCCGCGGGAAAATTCCAATATTGCGCGGATCCGTCCCGGATTACTCCGATGCGCGCATCCTCGGATGCCAGGGTGTAATCGGCGAACCAAACGTCGCCGGTATCCTGGGCCGAAACGGTCCGGTAGTGGGTGTGCAAATCCCACGGCACGGCGTTCCGCCAAGCGCCGAACTGCCGGAGGACATCGACCGCCATGCTTTGGCCGGCGTTGAGCAACAACCCCGCCAGGATCGCGATCAGGACCGGATAGAGGAGCTTGTCGTACTTGCGAAAACGGGTAAGCGCATTCCCCAGGTCGGGCTCCATCCTGCCGGGCGGAAGGCGCCGCTCCAATTCCGCAAGCAGCCTTTTTTCTTTGCCTTCATACAGAAACGGCGTCAGCCGCAGGGGTTTCGATCCGGCGATTTCCAGGATCAATTCGCCCCGGACTGTTCCCCGCTTCGCCGTCAGGACATCCTCATAGCGGTATTCGGATTCCTTCTTTCCTCTCCAGGTGAACGATCGGATTCGGAAAGTGGATTCCAGGAATTCCAACCGAAAGGAATGGCAATTACATGCGCGGATGGCGGTAAGAAAAGCGACAAAGGTGAATCCCAATCCTAAAAAAACGAGAACGGCGGCAATTCCGCAAGGAAGGAGACGCAGATCCCCCGGCAGGCCGATACCGCAAATTGCCAAAACGGCCCAGAGAAAGAACACCGGCATGGCGGCGCAGATCAGCGCCGAAAAGACCATCAATCCGCGTTGGACCTTCGAAAAGCGAAGCGTCATATTCGTCATCATGGCCCCCGAGGGAAGAAATGGATTAAAATTATTGTAATCCGGATGGGAAAAGCAGGGCGGGCCGGTGCAGCAACAGCCCACCCTAGTAAAGACGGTTCGGAAATTTCCTATCCGCCTTTCCCTTCCGCCTTCACGATCTTTTTCTCTTCCCGTTTCATGACCGCCTGCACGATAAAATAAGCGGCCTCAACGACAAACAGCACTCCCAATAAAACAAACATTACCGTGGTGTTATCCAAATCGGCGATCCAAGCCGGGAGCGGCGCCGGCAGATCCTCGGTTGTGGCGTCGAGTGAGACCAGGGCGGAATCGGCCGACCACAATCTGCCGTCAGGCCCCTGCACGATCCCGCCTTTCTGTAGATTGGAGTTTGAATCCGTATAGCGAACGACCAGGTCGGCAAATTCATCGTGAACAACATAGGCTGCGGCCGCGTATCCAAGACTCACCTTCGGCGTTGTATACCTCCCGTAAATCCATATTCGTCCCCGTGGATCCACGGTGATGCCGTCGATTTCTTGAGCGAGGCCCTCAGGAAATGGGTTCACTGCATACCAATGCCATTCGTTCGCAGCGGCATCCCAATGGCCGAATGCCAGGGGACCGAGGCGGTAGTCCCGGATATGACCACCCGTGGAAAAACCTCTCAACACCCACAGCGTCCCATCGCCGGAAAATGTCCAGGCTAATAAAGAGTTTTCGTTCAGATCCAACGGGCCGGCGACGGGATCCCATCTTCCGTCCTCGTTTCGATAGAAGGTGATCGGCCCTTCCTCCGGGCCGGCGACGATCAAGGAACCGCCGTAGAAGACCAGGTTGGCGCCGGGCGCGGCGATCACCTCCGGAACGGGAAGGGTATCGCAACCCTGCGCTTCAAAGGGACACGACCGGAGCTGGTAAATCCCATCTTCATATTGGATGAAGCGCAAGACATCCTCGGAGATGGAAATCCCGCGCGACCAATAAAAATCCCCCGGGATCGGCTTGCGAAGCCATTCTGTGCCCGTCCAGAAGAGGACCGCCTTATCCAACAACAGAACCGGATTGCCTGTGGAATTGCCGAACACCGCCCTTGTGCCGTAAACCTCAAGGTCATCCGCCAGCGCTTCGGACGGAATATCCCAACGATCGACGGAACCATCAAGCAGGCGGCCGACTTGGACGGCGTCGGAATTTACATTCTTCGTAACAAACCAAACGGCGCCGTGTTTGTCAACCGAAAAAGCCCGATAGAACGTGCCCCATTGGTGGGAAACCGCATTCGGCCAGCCGAAATACGGACGCACCAGATCCAAGCCCGTCAACAAAATAACCAACGAAAATAACAGCACCTGCATGCCGATCTGCAGGGAGTAAGAGAGCTTGTCGTACTTTATAAAAACCAACAGCGCCTGTTCCAACCCGGGTTCGATTTTTTCCGGAAGGCGTTTTTCGAATTGCGCGAGCAACCGCTTTTCCCGGCCCTCATACACAAACGGGGTGAGTTTCAACGGCAACTTTTTGGCGGCTTCGACGATCACCTCGCCCCGGCCGATCCCCCGCGCGATCCGGATGATCTCCGCATACGGATACTCCTTGACCTTCTTCCCCCTCCAGGAGAAGGAAGTCACCCGGAAGGACGTTTCGGCAAAATCGATTCGAAACAGGAGCGCGTTCAGCGCCCGGATCACTAAGACGAGGCTTGCCCATAAGAGTAGTCCGACTAGGGCGGCGTTGATCCAAGAAAACAAGTCGTATCGGAGTCGACCCGTTTTCCCGAAAAACAACTCGGCGAAGAACCCCAGCGCGGCGAGAAAAACCAACGCCGCCAGCGCCAGATTAAACCGCTGCCATTTTGTGAAACGGACCGTTGCGGCGTTCATGGATGCCCCCTTGAAGAGGATTGGTAAGTTTTTATCATATCACAGATATACCGAAACGCAGATCAGCATCCAACGCCTAGCGTCCCGCGCCGCACGCTTTCCTTTTCCCGCCGCAGGACGGATCGGCGCATCGCGGATTCGATTTGAGGAATTCCGGCAGGGCGGTTGGGGAACGATCCGCCCGCCGAAATTCGGTCGGACCGCTTCATGGGGTGGGTTGGCACCCCTCCAACCCACCCTACTCTTTTTTTCTGGTGGTTTGGCACCCCTCCAACCCACCCTACTTTTTTTTCTGGTGGGTTGGCACCCCTCCAACCCACCCTACTCTTTTTTTCTGGTGGGTTGGCGCCCCTCCAACCCACCCTACTTTTTTTT